>CAYWRH010000007.1:0-61057 GCA_964460435.1 uncultured Desulfatiglans sp. | reverse complement strand
CAAAAATTTAACCGCAAAGACGCAAAGTGCGCTAAGCAAAAATTATTTTATTGATAACATAATAATAAACTTTTCTCCGTGTCCTCCGCGCTCTCCGTGGTGAAAAATCTTCACAACAGTATATTGGAAAGTGCTAAGCCCCTTACCTCTCCAGAGCCCCCCTGATGGCCCGCCCTATCTTTTCTATATTGTAGGGTTTTTTGATATATGCGAATGCGCCCAGACGCAATGCCTCTCTTACATGTTCTGTTTCTGAAAACCCGCTTGCTACTATAGCCTTCTGGCCCGGGTGTATTTCAAGTATCTGTTTGTATGTCTCAAGTCCATTAATGCCTGGCTCCATGATCATATCAAGAACAACAAGGTCAGCAGAGTTATTCTTCATATATTCCACTGCCTCCTCGCCTCCTGAAACCGCAGTAACCCTGTATCCCAGTTTTTCCAGTATCCTGGAGAGTATTATCCTCTGTTCTTCCACATCATCAACAATCAGTATGGATTCACCTTTTGACATGTATATATCAACTGGCATGGAGGCCTTTTTTGCCGCTGTACTTTCACGGCTGACCGGAAAATAGAGCCTGATAGTAGTACCCCTGTTTTCTTCACTCCTGATATCAACATACCCGTTGTGGTCTTTGACTGTGCCCCAGACAACTGTCATACCCAGCCCTGTGCCGCTTCTACCCATCTTCTTTTTGGTATAAAATGGTTCAAATATCTTTATGAGATCGGCCTTTGGTATGCCTTCACCTGTGTCGGATACAGTGAGGGTAACATACTCCCCCTCCTTGATATTCTCATAGCCTGAAACAGGCGTGTCCAGGTATTGATTCTCTGTTGATATCAGAATCCTGCCTCCATTTGGCATCGCCTCTGCGCTGTTGGATACAAGGTTCATGATTATCTTTGAGAGGTGAAATCCTGACCCTATAATATTAAACAGGCCATTATCAAGGTTTACATCCACATCGATGTTCGGGTGAAAGGAGAGAATATTTTCACATTCAGGGCTTTTCAAAAATTCAGTGATTATACTGTTCAGGTTTAAAACCTCGTTTACAGAAACCCCTCTTCTTGCAAGTGTAAGCAGGTCCTGCACGATGGCGGCTGCCTTTTCGCCGGCCTTTTTTATTGTAAGGAGAGGGCCTTTAAGGGGGTTGCTGTCAGGCATATCTATTGTGAGCAGTTCAGGATAGCTGACTACACCGCCAAGGATATTGTTCAGGTCATGCGCTACCCCTGCTGCCAGTGTGCCTATGATCTCCATTTTCTGGGCGCGCATGAGTTTTGATTGCAGCTCCTTTGATTCGGACATGTCTATAACAGTAAGAATCATACCCTTTGACAGGTCTTTTGAATCAAGGGCACAGACGCCTAAAATACAGTCAAGTATAGCGCCGTTTTTTCTTATCCATTGTGTTTCAATATTGACAGCATCCCCTTTGTTATCTTTAAAAAGTTCCCTGCCTGTGCGCTCATATTCCTCCTCATCCGTAAAAAGTATGGATATGTTTTGACCAAGCAGGGATTTTTCTTCATAGCCAGACATTGTAAATAGTGTCTCATTGGCCCATTCAAGCCTTCCATTATTAATAAGCCCTATCCCTATAGGCGAGGCCATAAGGATGGCCTTCATCTTCTGCTCGCTCTCCAGCAGCACCTTTTCTACCTGTTTTCGTTCCGCTACCTCCTTTTCAAGGGCATCCCTTGATACGGTTGTGGTTTTCAGGTCATTCACCATCAGGTTGAAACTTTTTGCAAGGTCACCGATCTCATTATTGGAACGAATATCTATCTCAAGTGATAATTGGCCTTTGCCAATCTTTTTTGCTGCATCCCTGAGTTCAATAACAGGTTTTGTAACCCTTCTTGACAGGAAAACCCCTGATATGACCGCCAGTATAAGGCTAACGAGCATGACAGATCCTGAGAGTATAAGAGTCATTACCACCGGTTGATATGCCTCAAGTACCGGAAGCTCAACAATCACTGCCCATTCAGGTGATGAAAGAGGAACATGGCTTGCTACTACAAGCCCATTGTTAATGCCGCGTGAAATCCTGGGTGATATGTCAGGCGCTGCGCTCTTTTCTTTTACAAATATATCCACCTCCCTCAAATGGGCAAGATTTTCTCTCTTTAATACTGGGGCTATATCCCGATAGGCAATCAGGTAGCCATGCTTTTCCACCACATAGGCTACTCCATTTTCACCGATCCTGATTCTCCCCATCAGGTCCCACATGAATTTCAGGTTTAGTTCGGCTGTCAGTGTGCCAAGGTAATCACCAAATACATCTGTTACAGGCACTGCCATCATCATCATTGGTTCGCTTGTGATTTCATCAATATATACAGGGCCGATATAGGTTTCTTTGTTAGTTGTCCTCTGAAACAATTGCTCTCTGCTGAAATGCTCAGGCTGGGCAGAGGCGATTTTTGTAATGCGGGATATCCTTGCTGTCTCCTTTTTTTCTGAGTCAAAGAGGATCAACTGGCGAAATGCCGGTTCAAGCCCCATTAATCTTTCAAGGGTTGGTTCCTGAGCCCTGCTCGGTGTAATCGGTATATTTCTGCGTTTTGAGGCAGATTCCAGTATGGTAAATTTTTCTCGTATAAAATATTCAACAGCGTTTGCAGCATTCTTTGCTATAAGTTTTTGATTTGTCAGAATAATTTTTTGCTGCGCCTGGAAGCTGAAATACATCTGCAGGGTGGTGGCAATAACAAGGGCTGCCATAGTCAGCACAGAAAATCCTGTGGCCAATGTAACCGCAAGGCTCCTGAATTTTTCTGTTTTTTGGTTTACTGACAATTTACCGGATTATCTCCCTGGCCCTGCTCAGTAGACCCTCGCTCACCGGGAGCCCCAGTTCTTTCATCACCCTGTAGTTTATCAGCAGATGGCTCTCAGGTGATGCGACAGGGATTGTACCGGCAGGGGTGCCTTTAAATATTTTATCTATCATTGTTGCAGCAAGCATGCCTGTTTCAAAAAAATCAGGGTGAAATGTATAAATGGCGCCCTGATTTACAGTAAAAGGGGCCCCTCCGCCAAGGGGTATCCTGTGTTTACTGGCAAAATCTACTATAGCCTGAAAACCATCAGGTGTATGGTTGATGAATTCCGGCATAATAAGGATAGCATCTATGCCGATATCACCCTGTGCGCTTCTCCTCTCAAGTTTAGTTTTAAGATCATCAACACCTGTTATATGTTCCTCCAGCAGTGTTATGCCAAAGGATGGAGCTGCCTCACGCAGGGCCTCTGCAACCTTTTGTGTTGTCGGATATTTAGGATCATAGAGTATTAGGATGCGTTTTGCATCTGGCACAAACTTTGGGAAAAAACTGAGGCGCATGACGTCATTATCTGCCCCTGGAAACCTGACACCTGTAATATTGCCGCCGGGCTCTCTTATGCTTTCTATCAGCCCTGTCCCCTCTATATTTGCGTTGGCAAAAACAACCGGGATATCAGTGTCTCTGGCAGCCTCTTTGGCTGCAATGCTTGCCTCTGTCGGAAATGTAAAGATCAGGTCTACATTATCCCTGACAAAATTCCTGGCAACCTCTTTTTCCTGCTCAGGGTTCATATTGGCAATCCTGATATCGTATACAATGTTCTTGCCTTCTATATAGCCAAGCTCAGCCATTTTTGACTTAAAGCCGTCCGCTATTATCGTAAAGGCCTCCACCTCGGAAAGTATGCCTACTTTGTAAACCTTATCGCCCCTCTCTCCACAGCCTTCAATAGCTATGCAGGTTGCAAAAAGGATTATCGGGATTGTTGCTTTCCATATTGAATTTATTTGCATGCGTAGATTCATCATACCACCATTTGTAAAGGTTTTATATTGGCTGACCGGGTGCGCCTTAACCCGGCCTTTCATTATTATCAGGCTAATGCATACAATACAGTATGGCTATCAAATTTCATGCCAGTTTAAACCAATTATCAGTTTTTAAAATGCTATATTTCATAGTCTCCACCCAGAATTTGCCTCTTTTGGGATGGATGCTAATTATATCGGCTTATGGGGGCAATTATATTATTTCTTAATATTGAGGCTTGACTTACAGTTTTAATTACAGTATTATTTTGCAAACTGTAAGTTTAACTGAAAGAAGCATTGCTTTGCATCTAAACAAAAAAAGGGGGCAAGTGTATGAAACTCACGGATAAACAGAAGGATGTGCTTACCTATATATCAGGGTATATTGCTGAATGGGGGCAATCCCCCAGTTTTGATGAGATATGCGCCCGCTTCGGGTTCAATTCCTACAACACAGTAACCACCTATCTCAAACTGCTTGAAAAAAAGGGGTATATACGCCTTCCTGAAAAAAACATGAAGCGTTCCATTGAGGTGATAAGCCCTGTTGAGACAAAACGGTTTGAACTCCCCTTACTGGGTAAGGTTGCAGGCGGGAAGCCCATAGAGGCGATTGAAAATTATGATGTTATTGAGGTGCCTCCATCCATGCTTGGCGGGGGGGACCACTTTGTCCTGGAGGTTCAGGGCTTTTCCATGCAGGAAGAGGGGATACTTGATGGTGATTTTGTTATAGTCAGAAAACAGTCATGGGCTGAGAATGGCGAAACAGTGGTTGCCCTTATAGGAAACGAGGCAACCGTAAAAAAGTATTACCGGACAGGCAAGCATGTGGAACTGAGGCCTGCGCATGAGGGCATGGAGTCCATATTTGTGGAAAAGGGGGATCTTCGCATAGAGGGCAAGGTGGTCGGGGTGTTGAGGTATTATAAATGAAAGGCGCAGGGCGCAAGGCGCAAGGCGCAGGGCGCAGGGGGAAGGCGATAGGTAAAGAGGGCACAAGGTTCAAGGTGCAGGGCGTAGGGTTTTTAAAAACAAAAACATAAAAACATTAAGAAGATAAAATTATGGGAAATTTTGAGAAACTCAAGGTATGGCAGAAGGCTAAAGATCTGGCAGTATTCGTTTATAATGCCAGTAGTCATGGGGAGCTGGCCAGAGATTATGTTTTAAGGGATCAGATAAGACGTGCAGCAGTGTCTATTCCCAGTAATATAGCCGAAGGTGATGAACTGGATACAGACCGTCAGTCCATAAAATATTTTCATATAGCAAAAGGCTCTTCAGCTGAACTATTCACACAATCAATCATTGCTCACGAGATAGGTGTTATGGATGAAAAAAAGTTTACGCATATCAGTAATGAATGCCGTTCTATCTCCAGTATGCTTGCAAAGTTAATAAATGCCAGAACAGAGCAGAAAAATGAATAACCTTTTTAACATAGTGCTATTTCCCTGCACCCTGCGCCTTGATTCTTATATCACACTTCTTCCCCTGCGCCTTGCGCCCTGCGCCCTGTGCCTTGATTTTTATTACCTCCTTCTTCCCTTGCGCCTTGTGCCTTGAGCCATGCGCCCTTGTTTTTCCCATGTTTCGCCACATCCTCCATCTTCATATCCCATCCTTCCCCATAACACTGGAGAGGCTTAACCATCCGGAGTTAAGGGATCGTCCTGTTGTTGTGGCGCCGCCACAGTCAGACCGGGCCCTGATCCTTGCCGCATCATCAGAGGCTATGGGTGAAGGCATATTCAAGGGGATGGCCATTGGAAAGGCATTAAGGTTCTGCCCTGAACTGATTGTGCTCCCACCAAATCCGGCCCTGGTTGAAAGGGGTTCAATGCTTCTTTCAAGGGCTGTTTCCGAGTATACGCCTGTGTGGGAGCCGTCAAAACCGGGGCATATCTTTCTTGATGTTACAGGCACAAGGCGGTTATGGGGCAGGGCAAAGGATGCGGCCATGCGAATAAGCCGCGATATAAACGCCCGCCTCTCCCTTAACGGTGCGGTTGGTGTTGCAGGCAACAAGATGGTCTCAAGTATTGCATCAAGACTTTTGCCTAAAGGCGGCATTATGGATGTCAATCAGGGGCAGGAATCATCCTTTATGGCCCCCCTTGATGTTGATTATCTACCCGGTATAGGCCATGTTAGAAGCCGTATGCTCCTTGAAGAGCTTAATATCACCATTGTGAAAGAGATAGCTGATATGGATGCGCATAACCTGAAGCTGATCTTCAAGAATCAGGCATGGGTTATACACGAGAGGGCAAAAGGTATTGATCCCACCCCTGTGCTTCCGCCCGCAGCAGAACCTGAGATAAGCGAGGATGTGACCCTTGAAAGGGATATCAATGATGATGAAGCTCTCCTGGCCGAGCTCTACAGGCTTGTGGAGAGATGCGCTCAACGGCTCAGAAAAAGGGGGCTAAGGCCGGGCAGGGCAGGGCTTATGATAAGATACTCGGATCAACTGGAGAGTGTAAGAAATACCACCCTTACCTCACAGGGTTTCTGGGAGAGCGAGCTTTACCCTGTTATTGAAGGGCTTTTTTTCAGGGCATGTGACAGGAGATGCAGTGTAAGATTCATGAGGGTAAGGTTTAAAGACCTTAAAAAAACAGCAGCGCAGCTTTCACTTTTTTCAACACCACGTCCTGAGGTCGTTAAAAAAAATAAGGTATCTACTGTCATGGATAGGATAAGGGAGAAGTATGGGGAAGAGGCGGCGCGTTTGGGACGCACCGCGGGCGCAGGGAACAGGGCGCAAGGCACAGGGTAAAAGATAAAAAAAGAAAGGTGCAGGGCACAGGGTTCAAGGTGAAATATTAAAGCTATTTGCCGGTTTTATTATTTTGGGTCAATCATTATTTACAAATAATTATGGTATCGGTGTTTTATGAATAACTTACTTAAAATAAAAAATATTTTCCCTGCGCCTTGAGCCTTGCGCCCTGCGCCTTAGATTCTTATGAACTTTATACATCTAAATACCCATTCCTCCTTTTCCAGGTGCCTTGGTATTGGCTCCATTGAAGAGCTCTGCCAGGCTGCCCTTGATAGGGGTATGGATACCTTTGCCCTCACAGATACAAACGGCCTGTACGGGCTTATCTTTTTTCTTGAGACAGCACGCGAGATGAATATCAAACCCATTGTCGGAAGCGAGATCACAACAGATGAGAGCCGTGCCGTGCTTCTGGTGAAGAGCAGGGAAGGGTACTCAAACCTGTGCAGGGTCATCTCTGCCAGGCAGTGCCACAAGGGATTTGAACTGGTGGATGCGCTCCGGGAAAACAGAAACGGGCTCATAATATTCTCGGATGATTTTAAACTGCTTAAGGCCCTTAGGCGTGACTCGGACACGGACCTGTATGTTGAGATGTCACCAGGGTACAGCATGCATAAGTGCCTTGCCTTTGCCAGGGAGTATAGGCTTCCGCCCCTTGCCACAAACAGGGTATATCTTGTTAATAAAGAGCAATATCACCTCCACAGGGTGTTAAGGGCAATAGCCCTTAACACAAAGCTCTCCAGGCTTAAAAAGGAGGAGTGCTGCCTTGAACACAATTTTTTCTGTTCAGCCAAATCCATGGTTGACCAATTCCCCCATGCCCCTGATGCAATAGCAAACACAGTTAAGGTGGCTAAAGAGTGTATGAGGGAGTGGGATATATTCAGCCTTACCTTTCCCTCCTTTGAGAGCATGGGCGATAAACAGGCATTTGACATGCTCTACAATGCAACAATAGAGGGCTGCAAAAGACGCTATGGAGAGATTACAGAGAAGGTGCAGGCACGCATTGATCATGAGATGAAAATCATAGCTGAAAAGAATTTCAGCCACTATTTTCTTGTTGTGGCTGATCTCGCCAAAAAGGCACCCCGTTCATGCGGCAGGGGGAGCGCTGCGGCATCCATTGTCTCATATGCCCTTGGGATAACCCATGTTGACCCCATAAGGCACAACCTCTTTTTTGAGCGTTTCCTGAACCCGGGCAGGGTTGACCCGCCTGATATAGATATAGACTTTGCATGGGATGAACGCGAGCAGGTGCTGGACTACCTTTTTTCACATCATGGGAATAGAAAGGCCGCCATGGTGGCAAATCACAATACCTTTGGGGCACGCTCTGCAATAAGGGAGGTGGCAAAGGTGTTCGGCCTTACTGAGCAGGAGATCGGCACTGTAACAGAAAGGATAGGATTTGCATGGCGTCTTAAGGATGTTTGGCAGACCTTAAAGGATCATCCAAAGATGAGGGATATTGAATTTACCTCCCCCTGGGATAAAATCATTGAGACTGCCGTAAACATAGAGAATCATCTCAATCATCTATCTGTTCACTGCGGCGGTGTGGTGATTGTGCCGGATGAAATCAGGCGCTACTGCCCGGTCGAGATATCTGCAAACGGTATCCAGGTGCTCCAGTGGGAAAAGGACTCTGTTGAGGAGGCAGGGCTTGTAAAGATAGATATCCTGGGCAACAGGAGCCTCGCAGTAATAAGGGATGCTATTGCCCTTGTAGAAAAGAACCACGGTATAAAGATAGACTATGCAAACTGGAACCCAATAGATGACCCTGAAACAGTAAAGATATTTTACAGGGGTGACACATTCGGTGTCTTCTATTTTGAGAGCCCTGCCACAAGGCAGGTGCTCATAAAGGTAGCAAGCGGGATCAGTTTTGACGACTACATAAAGATGGATCATTTTCACCTGAATGTGGTTGTTACATCCATCATAAGGCCTGCATCCAACCAGTCTATACGGACATGGGTTTCACGGCTCCACGGCACACCATGGGAGCATGTTCATCCGCTTTTGGCGCCTGTGCTGGATGAGACACTGGGCATTATGGTATTTCAGGAGCAGTTGAGTCAGGCCGCCATATACATGGCAGGTTTTGATGCCTCTGAGGCAGACAGCTTAAGAAAGGTGGTAAGTAAAAAAAACCGTGAGAAAAAACTAAGGGATTTCCACGAGAGGTTTATAAAAGGGGCATCTGAAAGGGGGGTATCAAGGGATATAATAGATCAGGTGTGGGAGATGATAATGGGGTTTGACGGTTACAGCTTCTGCAAGCCCCACTCGGCCAGTTACACCATGGTGGCATACAAGTCAGCATGGCTAAGGGCACATTATCCTGCCGAGTTTATGGCCGCTGTCATCTCAAACGGCGGTGGCTATTACTCTACATACGGGTATATTTCAGAGGCAAGGCGCATGGGGATTAGAATCCTCCCGCCCGATATAAACTCAAGTGAAATAAAATACACGGGTAAAGAGAAAACCATACGAATAGGCTTTATGCAGATAGGTGAACTCTCAACAGATGCAAAGGATTCGATTATCCATGAGCGTAATAGAAATGGCCTGTTTCTATCTTTTAATGATTTTTTAAGACGCATGTCAGGCCACATTCATTTGCAGGATGTAAAGGCGCTCATAAAGGCAGGGGCCATTGATTCTATTGGTAATGGTATTAACAGGCCGGGTCTTGTCTGGCAGGCCCTTGAGTTCTTTAATCACCAGGAAGAAAACTCCCTTCCAACCCTGTTTGATTATGGTAAAAGTCATGCGCCTGTGCATCAACCGGCCCTGAACAGGAAGGAGTATTCACGGCAGGTAGCGCTAAAAAATGAATCAGAGGCCCTGGGTTTTATATTGTCGATGCACCCGCTTGAACTGTACAGGGATACTCTTAAGGGTATCCACTATATAGAGGCAAAGGATCTTTCGGGTTATATCGGGAGATATGTAACCATGACAGGCTGGCTTGTAACAGGCAAAACTGTCATGACAAAGGAGGGTGACCAGATGAAGTTCATTTCATTTGAGGACACAACCGGCATATATGAAACCGTATTTTTCCCAAAGGTATACAACAGGTACTGTCATATGCTTAATGCAGCAAGGCCATATTTACTTAAAGGTAAGGTTGATATGGACTTCGGCTCCATAAATGTGAATGTGCAGTGGGTCGGGTTTCTGGACAGGTATAAAAGATGAGAATTTAGTTCTATTCAAAATTACGCTGACCTTCTTGTTCCCACGATCATCATGGGAACAAGAAAAAATTTAACCCCGGTTGGGTTGGAACCCGCTACAGATAATTTTCAGTACGTGAAATAAGATCATTCTGGCAGTCGAGAGACAGCTCCACAAAATAGGCGGAAAAGCCTGCAATGCGCACCACAAGATCGCGGTAGGTCTCGGGATCAGCCTGCGCTGCTCGCATGGTGTCGGAGGATACGATATTATACTGTATTTCCATTCCGCCTGAATTCAGATATGTCTTTGTCATGTCACGCACCTTTGCGATCCCGTCTTCCCGGTTGAGTACCGATGGATGGATTCGTACATTAAGCGCCATACCGTCCATAAATTTGCCATGGTCATATGAGAGGGCGGACTGGAGCACGGCTGTGGGTCCGTGCCTGTCTCTCCCCTGAACAGGGGAAGCGGCATCGGCGATAGGTGTGCCGGCCTTTCGACCATCAGGTGTGGCCCAGGTATGGTAACCCTGGGCAACATGGTTGGCAGCGCTGTACATGCCGGCCTTATAGATTTTTGACCTGGTGCTGTAGCAATCCTTGCAGACATTATAATAGGTATCTGTTACCCACTTCATCTCCATGTCTGCATAAGGATCGGCATTGCCGAAGTGGGGCACCTCGTTTATGATGATCTGACGGAGGGACTCGTAACATTCCCAGTTGGCCATAACCGCATCGTAGAGTTCGCGTGTTGTACACTTTTTTTTGTCAAAACACATGTATTTAATGGCAGTTATTGAGTCAGCGATGGTGGCGAGGCCCACGGCGGTTCCGCCGTATGAGTTGTATTTGGCTCCTCCCCATGAGATATCCTTTCCGCTCTCCATGCAGCCGTCTACGGATATGGAGACTATAGGGAAGATCATATTGTTCATAAAGATATATTCAAGATAATTGTCAATGGAAACCTGTGCCCTTACGATATAACGGGCAATAGAGGTAAAGGCCTCCTTTACCTCTTCGATTGACTTCATATCATAGAGGTACCCTGTGTGGATGGGGCACCGCTTACCGTTATAGGGGTTAATACCGTCGTTGATTGCCATATTAAGCATAGAGCTGTAATGCAGATATCCGCTGGGCGGTGATATCCCGCTTCCCGCGGCATAGTCATTACCTGAGCCTGTAATTTCCTGGCAGCCGATAAGTGCGTAATCCCTTGCATCGCGCAGGCTGAATCCAAGTTCCTTCATAATGCCGGGGATGATGACATCATCGTTCTGGTACAGAGGCAGACCTCCAACCAGTTTGTTTACCATAATGGCGCACTCCCACAGCCTGTCGGGCGTGTTTTTGTGTACACGGAGAGAGACTGTCGGGTCATGCAGGCTGAGCCGGCCCAGTGTCTCAAGCGTCATGTAGGTGACCGGGTTGCTGGCATCCTCCCCTGTATCTGGGTCTACGCCGCCTATGGTGGTATGAAGGTAGGTATTGCCGATGCCGATTATTGGCACAAGCGGGCCGATACCGCCATTATAAAAGCTGTTTACCTTCATGAAAAAGCAGTCAACAATTTCCTGTGCCTGATCCATGGTGATACGGCCCTCCTCAATGTCCTTTTTTAAAAAGGGCCAGGTATACTGATCAAAGCGACCAAAGGAGCCGATATCATTAACACCTGCCATTGATATCATCATTTCATAAAGAAGCGCGGCCTGACAGGCCTGCCAGAAGGTGCGAACAGGGTTTTCGGAAATCCACACAAGGTTTTCACCCATTTGGGTAAGCTCCGCCTTGCGCTTTAGGTCACTGCATTCGGAGGCTTTTTTAAAGCATGTCTCACCATATCGTTTGAGCAGGGTTGTTGCACCGCTACAGGATATTTCCACGGAAGAGTAGAAAATATACCTCTCTACATCATCGCCCATAAGGTTGTTCCTGTGCGCATCCATCCACTCCCTGGCCTGTTTAGAGATGGCGGCATAGCCTGTATTCAGTATTTTAGAGTATCCCGGCGTCATGTGACCCGGAGGCATAAGGATAAGCGGGGCATCCTTTCCAAAGTCGCGGACTGCAAGATTTGCCAGTTCATCATAGCCCTCCGGCTGCCATGCATCTGCCTGACTGGTAAAGGTGCGCCTCTTCCAGTACTCACGAACAGAATTCAGCTCGTCATAGTCTTTCTGGCTCATAATCATTCTAAGCTCATCAGTGGCGGAATTGTGATAATAGCCGTCATCGCCCATTTTCCATTCGCCCCTGTCGACAGGGTTCAGGTATGTCTCTCCCCCGCCCCAGATGGGATTGATTATAGTGCCGCAAAAATATTTGCTGTTGTTAGCCACCAGGATTTCAAAATCTTCAACTCTCAGGGTCATCTTTTCACACATCTCGCGGAAGATCATCGGGTACCTGAGAAGAGGGATAACATTCTCATATTTTTTATGTGCTTCTGTAACGATGAGTGACCGTTCCGGGTCCACATGATATATACGCTCACGAATCGCTTCATACATGGTGCGCATTCGATCTGTTACTGGTCTGAACTGATACAAAATGTACCTCCATCCTGATAGCTTTCTATTGCCTGTGTGTCCAAAGATGCACTTTAATAACTCTATATGAATATAATATGCGCACATATTAATGAATGTTAAATAAATTTTGACCCCAAAATAAAACTATTGTCAAGGCAAAATATCTGGTATTCTTTAAAAAGAAGAAAAGATGTAAATTATTATTTAACAACAGGATAAGATATGTTGACTTCTACACAAATCAAAACCGCCCAAGGCATCCTGAACATATTTGAGACTGGCGAAGTGCGAGGGGAATATGGAAACGTGACACTGATCGATGGCGATACAGGGCATCTTACCTTTGGCAGGTCTCAAACCACCCTGGGGTCAGGTAATTTATTCAAATTGCTTGAGCTCTATTGCAGCAATCATGGCGCCAGATTTGCGAATAGACTTAAACCTTACCTTGAGCGTGTTGAGGCAGTTGATCTGGGCCTTGATATTGATCAGCGGTTTCACAATATACTTCGGGCGACTGCTGATGACCCTGTAATGCGTGACACACAGGATGTATTTTTTGATAAATTTTACTGGCAGCCTGCAGTACGGGCCGCAGATGCAATGAATATTACGAGCGCCCTTGGCGTAACGGTGGTCTATGACGGATATGTGCACGGGTCATGGGCAAGGATGCGAGACCTTACCAATCAGCAAGCGGGCACACTGAAGAATATTGGTGAGTATGAATGGCTAAAGGCATACATAAAGGTGCGTCGAACATGGCTGGCCACTAACAAACGGGCTGACCTGAGGGCTACAGTCTATCGCATGGATGCCTTACAGCGGCTAATGGATCAGGGTTACTGGGGGCTGGAGCTTCCGCTGGTAGTCCGCGGTGTGGAAATATCCCTTGATGCACTCACTGCAACCCCGCGTGGCTCCTATGACGGCCCTCAGCCTGGTACGCGCACCCTGGCCTTGCAGTCCCCGCTATTAAGGGGTCTGGATGTAAGGCTGGTGCAACTGGGTCTCTCTGATGCAGGAGCTGACATAAAGGCAGACGGTATATTCGGTCAGGCATCAATGAGGTGTGTAAAGAATTATCAGGCAGAAAAAGGCATGCCTGTTACCGGTGTGGTTGATATACCCCTGATAGCCCAACTGGTTAGTTAATATCCATCAAGAAAGATATGAATTCTTTATGGAGCTTTAAGCAGTCAGCGATCATATGTCATATAACTCTTTGGTTTGAAAGCCTTTTGCTGAAAGCTGGCCGCTTGAATCCAAAAAGGATAATTTTTAAATGGAGACTATTTAATATATCTATTTCTCATTTTTATTTTTGGTCTCTTTGCTGCCAACCTGGCAGGCATCTTTCATTCAGGTGGATACGCCAAGTTTTGGTAGAATAACCATCTGAAGAAGAATGTAAGCAGCTATTATTACTATTAACCAGAATATTGCCATTTTTAAAATCCTTTCAACTAAAAGGGTTTGATTCATTCATGTGAATTCCAATTTTTAACAAATATATGTATTAAATATTTATGTTCAACCGCTGGATTAAAATTTATAATAAGTTAAAAGTTATAACGCTTGTGGATTAAACATTAAAAGGGGCCTTTGTAATAAGGGAGAAAATATGGAAACTGTAGATATCAAAACGCCAGAAAGCGAAGATGAAAATGGTTTTGCCACCCGGTTCATGGAGCTTGCATGCGATTATTTATCAGTCGCTAGGAGAGCCGATGGGTTTTATGAATTTTCATCAATTGTCTCTGCTCAATCACCTACACAGAAGGTAAAGGTCAGTTATGAGGCAATAGCCATGCTTGATCGTGAAAATAAGAGAATAATATTCTGGGAAAAGATGGTTGAGAGTTCATCAGGGTTAAAGGCAGGGTTCTTTTCTGAAAAGTATCTTCAAAAAGGTAAAGAGGTATCAAAAGAGGTATCCGGTAACCTGCTCATGGGAGGTAAATACGGGTTTGAATATGGTAAACTCAGAGAGGTAATCAAGGCTATTGCAAATACTAAGGGGTGGAAATTCAAAACCGCTATATTCAGGCCAAAGATTAAAAATTAAGACATGGAATAGATATTATACCACCCGTTTGCTGATCCCATTAAGGGGGGAATCATTTATGAAAAATAATTACAGGTATAATACTATTTCAAGAACCCCTGAATAATGCGGTTTACCGCCTCATCATATGTGAGCCCAAGACTCATAAGTTTTACGAGCTGGTCATTTGCTATCTTGCCTATGGATGCCTCATGCGTGAGTTCAGCATCAGGGTGCCCGGCCTTAAGCGAAGGAATGGTTTCATTGCGCCCGTTGTCCATGATGATTGCGTCACATTCTATATGGCCGAAACATTTTGCCTGAGCATCAAGGGTTGCATAGAAATTCTGAATGGAGTTACCCTTTATAACTGACCTTGAAATCATATTGGCCTTGCAGTTATCCCCTTTAAGAATGATCTCATTCCTTGATGTTGCTGTCTGATTGCCATCTGTCATAACCCTTTCAGTAATGAGCATTGAGCTGCCTGGCCCAAGTTCTGCTTCATTCAGTCTGTTGGCAGAGTCAACACCGCCGATCTGGGAGAGTTCCATCTCTGCATATGCATCCTGTTCCAGAAAGACCTTTGTGGTGGGGTTAAGGCTGCGCTTTCCCTTTCCGCTTCCAATGGCAACATGCTTTTCAACATATTTCATCTTTGCATTTCTGCCTACACGAAACTCATGTATGCCTTCGTGCCCCTGTTTTAGAGAAGAGCCGCAGTGTATGCCGCATCCGGCAATTATGGTAACATCTGAATCTTCACCTATAATAAAGTTGTTATACACTACATCATTCAAACCTGCCTGGCTTACGATAACAGGGATATGTACAGATTCATTCTTTGTCCCTGGCTTAATGGTGATTATAATCCCGTTACCCTGAGGATTTGTCTCAATATTGATATTGGCTGACACCTCTCTATTCAGAAGTTTGCCATTCTTGCGGATGTTATATGCCCCTTTCGGAATGCCTTCAAGCTCCGCCACCTTTTTTAAGAGTTCTTTATCTATAGCATCGAGCATTTAATTCTCCTTCGCAGGCATTTGTAAAACTGCACAGGCTGAAATCATTAAGAAGGGGAAGCGCCCCTTTTAGATTGCCTTTATATATTATTTTACCATCCTTTATCAGTAACAGGACATCAGCAGCCTCAAGGAATGCCCTGTTATGACTTACTATTATTGTTGTTGTATTATGATTCTTCTGTTCATTTTTTAATAGTTTAACCATAGGGTCTATTGTCCAGAGGTCAATGCCTGTGTCAGGCTCGTCATATATAGCCACCCTGGGGTTAAGGGCTATGGTTGTGGCGAGCTCTATCTTTTTTATCTCCCCGCCTGAAAGCCTTGAGTCCACTGGCTTATCCAGAAAATCAAGAGAGCATATCCCAACCCTTGTGATGATATCAGTAATTATCTTGTCATCATCTGTTTTGGCTGCTATTGCCAGAAGGTCTCTGCATGTTGTTCCCTTGAATCTGGCCGGATTCTGAAAGCTGTATGCTATTCCTGCACGGGCCCTGTCAGTTATTGAAAGCCCTGTTATCTCCTTTCCTTCAAAGATAATAGAGCCTGATGTTACCTGATTGATCCCCATGATAAGTTTTGCCAGTGTGGTTTTTCCGCTGCCGTTAGGGCCTGTTATTGCATAGAATTTTCCCTTTTCAAAGGTATAGCTGACATTATCAATAATGGTTCTAAGTCTGGATTTACCGTTTACATCTGTGTTTTGAGCGGTAAAGGTCAGGTTTTTTAATTCAAGCATTGAGCACCTCAGAAAGGTTAATGTTATAACTTGATTTCTCTTTAAAATGCATTTAAAGAGTAGTTGTTTCTATCTATTTGTATTTTCACATTTAAGGAATGTCAATTTAAATTTGGTTGTTGTCAGACAAATAAACAATTAAAAAAAAGGAGAAGATTATGGCCGAGAATAAGGAGATTAACAGACGGGATTTTATTCAGAATGTATCAACCGGGGCAGCAGGGATAGCCTTAGCCGGTCTGCTATCCACGCTGGCTGCATCCTCACCGGCCCTGGCCCAGCAGCCGGATTACTACAAAAAGATGGACATGAGCAAGCTGGGTAATGTAGTTAGGGAACCCAATGTGGTGGAATTCAAACCATGGAAATCAATACATGACACAATCACCTCCCCGATGATTACGGCCTGGGGTTCTGGCGACATACCTGAATCAAAGCTTGCCATTGGATTTGCATACATTACAAAGCCTGATACCCTGGGCGGCAACACCCATTCACATGATGAACATGACCAGTGGATATTCCTTATTGGCGGAGACGGAAAAAATTTCCTTGAATTTGATGCAGACTGTGAGATGCTGCTGGGTGATAAGGTTAGAAAGATCAACTACTCCTGTTATTTCTTTATACCAAAGGGCACACCTCATTGCCCGCTGGTAATTAAACGTGTGGGAAAACCAATTATTTTTATAGATGCCAGGGTCAATGGATAATTTACTATGCAGGGCGTGACATATGCGATAATTGCACGCCCTGCTCAAATAGTTAATCCTTTTCTGTCTCTTCCTTCATGCCCTTCATGAATTCCCCAAATGCCTTTCCTGCCTCTTCAGGCGTCATCTCCTCATATTTTTCAAGGCTTTTCTGTGCCTTTCGCGCTGCAAAATTTCCGCAAGTTGTAGGTATGGCGAGCAGGATAAAGATAATGCCAAACACTATTAGTGCGGTTTTCTGTACGATCTTGTGCACCTCTGCGCTTGCCGCAACCATCAGATATAGATACCAGGCAAGACCCAAAATAGCCCCGAGATAAGGGATAATCCCAAGCAATACAGTTATGGGAGAGATAGCCATTGCATATGCCATGCACCTGTAGGCGGTTTCATAGGGCTCCTGTGAACCCATGATTTTCCAGATTATGAAGAGAATGGCTGCCCCTATAAAACTGCCGATTGCAGCCATAACAGGATAAAGGATGATGTATGCAAGCCCCATACCGACTGATGCCACACTGCCAAGGCTAAAGATTGAAAGGATTGCTGTGATTACACCGGAAACAAGCCCAAGGGCAACAACAAAAATCAGGGGTTCCACAAATCCCCCTGTTTTGGGCATATCACGATAAAACGCCACCGGATTTGTAATGACTTTAATTGCTGTATTCAGAATGTTCTTTACGTTTTTTTCCATGTTCTCATCCATACCCTGTTCCTCCTTTTTTTAAAAAATCTTATTAATTGATAAATAATCCTGTTTTTTTATTAAACTATCATGTCAGCCAGTGTATTTCTACGAGGTGTTCGACTTCCTTGAATTCCGGATCTCCAGTAATGATTAATGCATTTTCTCTTATGGCCGAAGCAAGTACGAATGCATCAGCATAGGCTATAGGGTATTGGGCTTTGATTTCAGCGGCTTCAAGAACAAGATCATTTGGACAGGGAATTATTTTGAGAGGCAGTAGTCTTATATTATCAAGTATACTTTGTGCAGGCGGTATTCCTAAAATCCTGGCACAGCGGTAAAATATTTCACCAAGGTTGATAATATTAAGGAACAGTTCAATCTTGTTTTCCCTCGCGCTGTAGAGCAGGTCTTCAACGAACTGTACACCTTTTTCCTCTTGAATCCAGGCCAGTATCGCATAAGAATCCAGAATATACTTTTTCTTCACGTTCTCGCTCCTGTTTACGCTCTTTAAGAAGTGCTTTTGTAAGTGACGGCTTTCCCTTAAGCGAACCCCTTAATGCCTTGATTGGGTCTTCAGGCAGTGGGGTAATAACTGCTCTTTTACCTTCAATTGAAAGCTTAACCAATTGTCCGGGTTTAATACCCAATTTTTCTCGTATCTCAACAGGAATCACTACCTGACCCTTGGTCGATGTTTTAACAGTAAGCATTTAGTTATACCTCCTAACACTGGTTGAACCGGTAAAAAGTATAATTTTAACTGCGCAGTATGTCAATATTCTTTAAATTAGAGCTTTTTATCAAGATCATATGCTATCTTGAGCGAATTGCCGCTTCCGGTAAAATAATATCTTAAACCCGATCCCCTCCTCATAGATGAGCTGGGTTTCCTGCCTGTAGATAAAAAGGGGCTCATCTCCATTTTCAGGTTGTAAGCATACGCTATGAAAACGCCTCAACTGTTATATCAGCCAACAGGCCTTACAAAGAATGGCCCTGCATCTTCAACAACGACAGCACCCTTGCCTCAGCTATCCTTGACAGGCTTCTGCATCATGCAGAGACTGTCATCATAGAAGGCCAAAGCTACTGTATGAAGGATAAGGCGGATAAGTAACTCCCAACGTAAAAGGAGCATGGAACCCATCCCATGCTCCTTACCCTACTGTCTCCTACCTTACTTGCACTGCCTCATTACTATGCACTTTCAAACAGCCCATTTATTAGTACTTCTTCATAACCCGTGACAGTTACTGACATTCTCTTTAACTATCGTGTGAACTTCATCCCTATATATAAAAATCTTTAAGCCCTAAGTTGTTGAAGCTTCAATATCTTTCCGAAAACACAGGATAATCGGCATATTTATTGTTTACAATTGGTTGACATACCTATAATATCTACTTAATTTTTCTAGGTATTTGTATGAATTACCGATTAGTTGTTTGAGGTTTTAGTTTTTATATGGAAAGTGCTGTTATCACCAATATTCAGGGGTATTCGATACACGATGGTCCGGGTATAAGGACAGTTGTTTTTTTCAAGGGATGCCCCCTTTCATGCAAATGGTGTCAGAACCCTGAATGCATATCCGGTAAACCTCAGATCGGCTTTATCGAGCTGTTATGCAAAGGTTGCGGAAAATGCCTTAGAGTTTGCCCGAACAATGCAATCAGCACAGAAAAAGGTAAGCACCGTATAGATTATTCCCGATGTAATTCCTGCGGTATATGCACTGAAAGCTGCATGTATGGCGCCCTTGTTAAATATGGAAAATCCATGACTGTTGATGAGGTATGGGATGAGGTGAGGCGTGACAAGATCTTTTATGACACCTCAAATGGTGGAGTAACAGTTTCGGGAGGAGAACCCCTGCTGCGCCCTGCCTTTGTGAGGCATCTCTTTGAGTTATGTCACAGCGAGGGAATTAATACCTGTATTGAGACCTGCGGTAATGTGAAACTGGATAGTATCAAGGAGGTGCTGCCTGTTACAGACCATTTCCTGTTTGACCTTAAACACATGGATGGGAGAATCCATAAGGCCAACACCGGCAATACCAATGAGATTATACTAAAAAATGGTGCATTCCTTATTGAAAACAGAGCTGATATAATTTTCCGCAAACCGTTGATACCAGGTATAAATGATACGGAATCAAATATTGAGGCAACAGCAGCATTTTTAAGGGGGTTCGATGGAAAGGCACCAAGACTTGAGCTCATGCCCTTTCACAGGATGGGCAAGGACAAGTACAGGGCGCTCAATATGGACTACCGCATGGGCGAGACCGGCATCATGAAAATGGAAGAGGTAGAAAAGGTTAAAAAGGCATATAATGATCGTGGTATAAACTGCACGATCTCAAGGTAATATCCATCCAGAAAGAAAAAATCTGGATGGGGCTTTCAGCTCTCATCAGTCAGCACTCCGCTAATTGTTGATTGTTAATACATTTTGCTGAAAGCTGAACGCTGAAGGCTGATCGCTTCATCTGAAAACGTCAGTTTTCAGATGAATACAAGGTAATATTTAAGCAAGGAGATAAGAATGGGCGATATAAATAAAAAACTGCTTGAACAGATTGATACACTTACACTGAGTAAACGTATTCAGCGATGGAAACAGGCGGTGAAGGCATCCGGGTGGAGGCTTTATGCGGACAGGGCAAAGTGGACAGCAGAATCATGGAAGGAGACAGAGGGAGAGGATATCCAGATCCGCAGGGCTAAACTCCTGGAAAAGATCCTTAAAAATATCGAGATCCGCATACTGGACTATGATGTGATAGTGGGCAGGCTCACTCCCAACGTTATCGGATGCGCCACATCATTTGATGTTTCAGGTGACTATATCCCCGGCCTTTGGGATGACAGGGGAGAGATAAATGTCACAATGGATGCGAGTGTTGGTCTGGACAAGGAAAGCCTGGAGACCCTGCGAAGCAGCGCACGAGTATTTATGGGTAAAACCGCCCCTGAAATGACATACAAGGCATGGGAAGAGGTTGTTGGCACATGGGCAAAGGATGCGGAGGATGCGAAACTGAAAGACCCTACACTGGATACAGGCTTTTTCGGCCAGTGTACATCTGTATTAATGTGGGAAAAGATATTAAACAAGGGTGTAAGAAGTTTTATTGATGAGGCCAAAGCCCATATAGAGTCATTTATCAGGAACCAGGAGAAGGAGATAGATAAGGTCTATTTCTGGAGATCTGCAATCATCGTGTGCGAGGCGGCAATAGCACATGCCCGCAGGTATGCAGCCCTTGCAAGGGAGATGGCTGAGACTGAACATAAGACAGAACGCAGGATGGAACTCCTTGAAATCGCACGTATCTGTGAACATGTGCCTGAATATCCGGCCCGCACCTTTCATGAGGCGCTCCAGTGCATGGCCATTATAGGTGTGTGCAAGAATTATGAAAACCCGATGCACAATAACCCGCAGTGGGGACGGGGTGATCAGTATCTTTATCCCTTCTTTATAAATGATATAAACAGCGGCGCTATCACACTTGAGAGGGCTGCAGAGCTTCTTTCAGAACTAATTGGCCGATGGGGCACCCAGACCTTTATAGCCGCAGAGAGCCTTAAACAGTCACATCAGATAAATTTTGCCATCAACAATATCATGCTGGGCGGAGTTAATAAAGATGGGGTTGATGCCACCAATGAACTAACCTATCTTTTCCTTCACATGGTTGGACTTTTGCAGCTCTCTTCCCCAACTGTCGGACTCAGATGGAACAAGGGTACGCCGGACTGGATCATGAGCAAGGCCATTCGTACAAACATGGCTACAAAGGGCGGCATCCCGCTTTTTGAAAATGATGAGGTGGTTATATCTCATTTTATCAGGGATGGTATCCCTGCCGAAGAGGCCAGGGAGTGGTGCGGTCTTGGGTGTGTCTACCCATGCCTACCCTCAAGGTCAGAGCATTACGGGTCAGACGGGGTTGCTGCCTGCAATATGGCCGGAATGCTGCATCTTGTTCTTCATAACGGGATCGACATCAATGGAAAGCTTACCGGGGTTCAAACAGGCGACCCTGCTCAATTCAAGACCTTTGACGATCTGTACAATGCCCTTTTGACCCAGCATAAATTCATGGTTCACAGGATATTCTGGCTTGCAGCGATCGCGAGAAAGGTACAGTCAAGATATATGAGGCTGCCATTTTTATCAATAATGGGTATTGAAAAGACCATGGAGTATGGTCAGGACCTGCTTATTCCTCACCCTGACTACACAAACTTCGGATTTTCTGACAGGGCGCTTATTGATACTGCCGATTCCCTTATGTCGATCAAGAAGCTTGTATATGATGATAAAAAAATCACAATGTCTGAACTGGTAAGGGTGCTTGACAGCAACTTTGAAGGGGCCTATGGCGAAGAGGTTAGGCAGATGTGCATTAAACAACCCAAATACGGCAATGATATTGATGAGGTAGACAGCCTTGTTGCAAAGCTGAGCAAGGATTCATACGACATTATCAGGAGTTATGACAACTCTCCATACAGAAAATATCTTGTAGCAAGGGAAGGTCTTGCCTGGCACTATTTTGGCGGCCTGGGCGTAGGCGCACTTCCTAACGGGAGAAAGGCCCTTGAACCGCTTAATGACGGGTCGCTTTCACCTATGCGTGGCGCAGACAAGAAGGGGCCAACAGCAGTGCTCCGCTCCGCATTAAAGGCAGGTTCAAATGAGTCATATGCTTCCGTGCTCAATCAGAAGTTTTCATCATCAATCGTGCAGAGCGAGGAGAGTATAGGCAAACTTGTCGCCTATACAAATGCCTTTATGGGTAATGACGGCTCACATATTCAATATAATATGGTTGATACCAATGAACTGAAAGATGCCAAGGTGAATCCTGAAAAACATAAGGATCTCATTGTGAGAATAGGCGGTTTTAGCGCATACTTTACTCAGCTTTCACCTAGTATACAGGATGATGTTATAAACAGAAGCGAACATAATTTGTAAGAAAAGGAAGAGGGTATGGAGACAAGAAAAATAAAAGGATTTTGGTCAGGAACACAATTCAGAAAGGTATATAATTTTCTGAGTCTTGCATTCATCTTAACCTTTACAGTCGCCTTATCTGTTAAGGCGCAGACTTTTAAGGATCTGGACAAGTCGTTTAATGACTATTCAAAGGCAGATATCTCACCTGCCAAATCCTGCGA
Organism: uncultured Desulfatiglans sp.; assembly: GCA_964460435.1. GTDB lineage: Bacteria > Desulfobacterota > DSM-4660 > Desulfatiglandales > HGW-15 > JAAZBV01. The sequence goes on along the minus strand of CAYWRH010000007.1, from coordinate 38,256 downwards.
TGAAATCGGCAAGTATAAGGCAGATGATATCGTAAATATAGCTGCTGAGAAGATACCTGCTGATGGCAAGACGCCGGGTTTCTGCAGGGTTAGAGGCATGCTTGACCCTGAAATTGCTTTTGAGGTAAATCTCCCTGAAAAATGGAACGGCAGATTTTACATGTTCGGGAACGGCGGTCATGCTGGTGAGGCCCTTGATGACCCTATGAGGATTTCGCAGGTAAAGCAGGCTATTGAAAACGGTTTTGCTGTTGCCCAGACTAATACAGGGCATGATACCAAAAAGGAACCTGGCGCCTCCTTTGTGATGAGTAACCCGCAAAAGGCAATAGATTATGCCTACCGGGCAGTGCATCTTACTGCTGTGACAGGAAAGGCCATCACAAAGGAGTATTATGGAGCCCCTGTAAAATATTCATACTGGAATTCCTGTTCAAACGGTGGCCGCCAGGGGCTGATAGAGGCACAGCGCTACCCTGAAGACTTTGACGGTATTGTGGCAACTGCGCCCTGGGTAGACCAGACAGGTTTTACAATTGGCGCCATGTGGAACCAGAAGGCATTGAGCAATGTTAAGATCACAACAGAAAAGATGGCCCTTGTGGCGGACAAGGTCATGGCAAAATGTGATGCTATTGACGGGTTAAAGGACAGCCTTATTGATGACCCGCGTAAGTGTGATTTTAATCCGGCAAAGGATGTGCCCGCCTGTAAAGAGGGCACAGACAGTGGTGACTGCCTTACTTTAGCCCAGGCCGAGGCAATAGCAAAGGTCTACCAGGGCCCCTTGAGTAACGGTAAAAATATCTTTCCAGGTTTTATGCCCGGAAGTGAAACAGTTATGCCCGGCATGTTCGGGGGACCTTCACAGAGCGGCTGGATGGGCCTCATAATAAGCACTCAGCCTGGAATGCCTTCTGCTGACTATGGACTTGCAGAGGGCACAATGAAATACCTTGTTCATAAGCCGCCAAAGCCTGATTATGACCCTATGACATTTGATTTTGACAAGGACATCCATATGCTTGATGAATGGAGCAAACTTGCGGATGCCAAAAACCCTGACCTTGCAAATTTCAGAAAACACGGTGGAAAGCTTCTAATGACCTACGGTTGGGCTGACCCTGTTTTGCAGCCAATGGCAGGAGTCAATTATTATGAAGAGGCAATAAAGATAAATGGCCCTGATACACCGGAATTTTTCAGACTCTTTATGATACCCGGCATGTCACATTGCGGCGGCGGGGTGTGCCCTGACCAGCATGACCCTGTAACAGCCGTTATCAACTGGCGTGAAAAGGGGCAGGCGCCTGAGAGGATTATTGCAAGCCAGGTCAGAGATGGAAAGGTCGTAAGAACCCGCCCCCTGTGCCCGTATCCTGAAGTTGCAAAATATAAAGGCAAGGGGAGCATAGATGATGCAGCAAATTTTGAATGCAAAACACCTGAATAATAAGGAGCAGATATGATGAAGAAATTATTAGGATCAATAATCATAGCAACCATATATTTGACTTTATCTGCTGTCAATGCTTCAGCATCTGACAGTTGTGAAGAGCTTGTTAACTTTAAGATAAAAGATGGGAAAATAGATACTGCATCACTGATTGGAGCAGGCCAGTTTAAACCTCCGGCAGGGGGATTCATGATGGGCGGGCCTGGTGGTATGAACCCCTTCCAAAATACACCTGCATTCTGCCGTGTTACAGCAACGCTTACGCCAACTTCTGATTCTGATATAAAGGTAGAGGTGTGGATGCCTGCAGAAAAATGGAATGGCAAACTCGTGGGCATTGGCAATGGCGTGTGGGCAGGAACCATAAACTATTCTGCAATGGCTGAACCCGTTGCAAAGGGTTACGCAACTGTTGCAACTGACACTGGTCATACCGGCACAGGCATGGATGCAAAGTGGGCTGTTGGCCATAAGGAAAAGCTGGTAGATTTCGGGCATCGTGCTGTTCATGCGATGACAGTCAAGGCAAAGGAGATACTGGCAAAATATTACGGCAAAAAGGAGGATAAGTCATTCTGGGTAAGCTGTTCAACAGGCGGCAGGCAGGGGCTAATGGCAGCCTACAGATATCCAGATGACTTTGATGGTATCTCATCAATGGCCCCGGCTAACCCTATGGTTGGGCTTATGATCAGTTCACTCTGGTCAGGCTATGTATCTCTCAGGGATGATGACCATAAACTTGGCCCTGAACAACTTATGATGTCAAACAAGGCATATATTGATAAATGCGATAAGACAGATGGTGTAAAAGACGGGCTTGTCTCATGGCCTGAGATGTGCAGCTATGACCCAGGTGTAATTCGATGCAAGGATGGGGATCAGGGAAGCTGTCTAACCGCTCCGCAGCTTGAGGCTTTAAGGGATATATATGGCGGTGTAAAGAACCCACGAACAGGCGAACTTATATTTGCAGGTTTCACACCCGGAAGCGAGCAGATGCTTGCCATGCTTACAGGAGGGCCTGAACCATTTGCAGGCGCAACATCATATTTCAGGGATATTGTTTTTGGAGATCCCGCATGGGATTTTAAGTCCTTTGACTATGATAAAGACCTTGAGGCAGCATACAAGGCAGCATCTGATATCCTAGATGTGCCACCAGACGGGCTTTCAAAGTTTTTTAATGGAGGGGGAAAGCTCCTGCTCTCACACGGATGGGCAGATGGCCTTATCCCTCCGGCAAATACAGTGGCATTTTATAAGACCATGACAGAGAAACTGGATAAGGATAAGGCTGCTGATTCTGCAAGGCTTTTTATGATACCGGGCATGGGCCACTGCGCAGGGGGCACAGGGCCTAATGTTGTTGATATGCTCTCTGTGATAGATACATGGGTAACAGAAGGAAAGGCACCTGAAACCATTATAGCAAGCACTGCGCCGGTGCTGGGTCAGAAACAGATGACTCGTCCTCTGTGCCCCTATCCAAAGGTCGCTGTATATAAGGGCTCTGGAAGCACTGATGATGCTGCCAATTTTGAATGCAAGGTGAAGTAGGGTTCATCCGTTGTCGCCAAGGCTCTGGCGGGACAAGAGGAGTCGATGGTTCAAGGGTTCAAGCGCAAAACCTTTTCTGATTTTTATTGTGGAGTTTCTTTTAGAATGGGCACGGTGTGTCGTGCCCCTTCTATATTTATAATGGCTTAAGTCAAATTGTATCATAAAATAGATGAAATAATAATTCGTGACTGGCAGATGGAAGATATTCCGTCACTGGTCAAGTATGCTGATAACAGAAAGATATGGCAAAACCTGCGTGATGGGTTCCCTCATCCTTATACTACGAGTGATGCAGAAAAATTTATTGGCCATGTCGAAAAAATCAAACCAAAAACGATCTTTGCTATAGCAACTGAATACGAGGCAATCGGCAGCATCGGTATAGTAATAGGCGAGGATGTCCACAGGTTTACAGCAGAGATTGGTTACTGGCTTGCTGAGCCTTTCTGGGGTAAAGGCATAATGACTGAAGCATTGAAATTTTTAAGTGATTGGGCCTTTCGTGAATTCAAACTCCACAGGATTTATGCTACCCCCTTTGCCACAAACACTGCTTCAGCCAGGGTGCTTGGAAAGGCTGGTTTTGATCGGGAAGGCATAATCCGTTCCGGTGCATTCAAGGATGGGAAGGTGATGGATATGTTTATGTATAGTCTTATTAATTTTTCTATTTGACAAATATCAGGTTCGATTGTAAGATTTTTTTATCTATTAATAAGGAACAGGTTATGAACCTATTTATGTTAAATCCAATAATAAGCATAATAATTATCAGGGCAGCAGGGATATACCTCTCTACCCTGCTGCTTATATCTACAGGAGAGAAACGTAAATACCGGTTCCGGTAAGGGCCTGACATAAAATAAATAATTCATGATCCGTTATCAGGTAATACTGGTAACGGATTTTTTTTTAAGGATATATAAAAATGACAGAAAAAGTAATGCTGTATGATACGACTCTGAGAGACGGGACACAGGGCGAACAGGTGAACCTCTCAGCTGAAGACAAGATCAAGGTTGCTCACAGGCTTGATGATATGGGCATAGCCTATATAGAGGGCGGATGGCCTGGATCAAACCCGAAGGATGCCAGGTTTTTTAATATGGCCAGATCAATTTCATTTAAAAATGCAAAACTCACCGCCTTTGGCAGCACCAGGCGATTTGGGGTCACCCCGGAAAATGATCCCAGCATCCAGGCGATACTTGAGGCTGAAACCCCTGCTGTTACAGTCTTTGGCAAGACATGGGACCTTCATGCAACAGAGATACTGGGTGTTACACTGGAACAAAACCTGGAAATGATAGAGGATACAGTGAGATATCTAAAAAACAAGGGGCGTGAGGTCATTTATGATGCAGAACATTTTTTTGACGGGTATAAAAATAACCCTGAGTACACCATGAAGACAATCGCTGCTGCGCAGGCCGGTGGCGCCGATATGATAGTGTTGTGTGATACAAACGGGGGCACACTCACCCATGAACTGAAAGAGATAATGGATGCTGTTCTGCCTCAGATACCCCTTCCTGCAGGTATTCATGTGCATGATGACTGCGGCCTTTCAGTGGCAAACTCCATAATGGCGGTATTGTGCGGGGCGAGAATGGTCCAGGGCACAATAAACGGCTATGGTGAAAGATGCGGCAATGTGGATCTGCTTGCTGTTATTGGCAATCTGCAACTGAAAATGGGTTATAAATGCATTCCTGATGAAAATCTCAAACATCTTACTGACCTCTCACGGTTTATTAGCGAGGTGGCCAATGTGCCGCCTGTTAATCAACGCCCCTTTGTAGGAAAGAGCGCATTTGCACACAAGGGCGGGGTGCATGTGAGCGCAATACTTAAAAACAGCATGGCATATGAGCACATTGACCCTGAAGCAGTAGGAAACAGGAGGCGTGTTCTGGTCTCTGACCTGTCAGGGAAAAGCAATATAGAATACAAAACAAGAGAGATGGATATAAGGCTTGGTGAGACAGCCTCGGATAGTGCAAAGATAGTGAATATTGTTAAATCCCTTGAGGATAAGGGCTACCAGTTTGAGGCAGCAGAAGGTTCTCTGGAGTTGCTTATTAAGAAGGTAACAGGACAGTTCAGGGAGCCATTTGCACTTGAATCCTTGCGTGTGACCATGGAAAAGGATGGGGACAATGACAGCACATCCCAGGCCACCATCAAGATTTCGGTAGGTGATGAAAAGGAGATAACCGCAGCAGAGGGCGACGGCCCTGTTAATGCCATGGATAATGCCTTAAGAAAGGCCCTGAATGGCTTTTTCCCTGTTATAAGAGAGATGAAACTCGTAGACTTTCAGGTTAGGGTTATAGAGGGGGCAGATGGAACGGGCGCAAAGGTAAGGGTAAGAATAGAATCAAGGGACAGTAACGAGATATGGTCAACAGTGGGGGTATCTGAAAATATTATAGAGGCATCATGGCAGGCACTGGTTGACAGCGTTCAGTACAAGCTCTTAAAAGAGGAAAAAAACTGGGCATAAAGGGGGTATCATCCCTTTTATGCCCACGGGTTTTTGCAATCACTGATTCCTATACACACCCTGTTGGTTTCGGAAGCCCTGCCATTTTACATGCGCCTTTGCCAGGCCCTGACGGGAACAGGTCATAGATATATTTCAGTTTGAAGCCTGTTACCTTGGAAAGTATCCTCACCATTGGCGCAATACCATTCTTTTTATAATAATCCTGAAGAACATTTATTACCTTCCAGTGCTCCTCTGTGAGTTCACTGATCCCCTCTTCACCCTTGACGTATCTTACCCAGGCTTCATTCCAGTTATTGAAATCATCAATAAAGCCATCTTCATCAACATTAAAGGTGTGGCCTTCGAATTCTACAGTTGGCATACTTCTTTAACCTCCTTAAAAAATCAATCTTAATGATATTAACAGGTTATGACATAGGCAGGGAATTTAACCTATTCACTGACTGATGTCAATCAATTTGTCCCAGGGCAGTTAATGGCTTTTTTTGGGCTTAAGGGATATATCCTGTAATGGAAAAAGATCAATCCTTAATGCCCTGAACTCCTTGAGCCCTTGTTTTAAAAAGGTTGATTGCCTTCAAGCGGGATCTCTTTTTCAGGTGTTATTGTCTTAAGGCGCCTTATGAAAAAATGCCTTTTTCTTTTACCCTTATCTCTTGCAGCCTTTACAGGCAGAACCTGTATACAGCTTGTCTTTCCGGAATGGATAGTATTATATGCCTCAAGAAGCCTGCACCTGATCTCATCATCATTCAGATCTATATATTCATTAAGTGTAAGGTCTGCCATTATATCACATCCGTTTCAGTATATGATGAGCCATGTCTATAGTAAAATTATGCTTTTCCCAAATCTTCCTCAAATATATTTACGCAAAGTGCATGCCACTGATTTATCTTATCGGTGCATCTCTTTTTTAATGAAGAATAATCTCCCTGTATCTCCAGAAAACTTTTAACGACTTGATAAAATTATGGAAAATTATTTCTATTTATCATTAGGCTGCATATAAATGGTAAACTCAGGAGTCATTATACTGACATTCTTGTCAAAGGAATGGCTGTGAATGGCTTTGATATTTGTGATTAAGGGATTGCCATATTCAGCATCCTTTATTATAGTCCTTTTATGTTATATTTTAGAGTGCAGGCAGGAAACAGCCTATGAGACTTACGATCAATGATAAAGAGGCGGAATTTACCGGTAATACCCTTGCTGAATTGTTAGATATGCATGCTTTCGGTAAAACAGGTGTGGCTGTTGCTGTTAATGAGATTGTTATCCCAAAACCGGAATGGCAGTTTCATGTACTTGAGGAGGGTGATGAGATACTGATCATTGTCCCTGCCCAGGGCGGTTAAAACAGTATGAGGATTATCCTTATTACACCCCCTGATTCAGCAGAGGATGAACATATGCTCGTAACCCGGATGTTTAAAGAGGGGTTACCCCTGCTTCATCTTCGTAAACCGGGTTATGACTATGGCGCCATGTCAGGGTATCTTTTGAATATACCACCGGAATTTTATAATCGCATTGTCATACACTCCTGTTATGAACTTGTTCAGGAGTTCAATCTTGGGGGTATCCACATTACAGGTTCAAATACCGGAGATAAAAATGGTCTAATAAGCAGGTACAAAAACAAAGAGGGGTTTACCCTGAGCAGATCATGCCATGAGCTTATAGAGCTTGATTATTGTGACCCTTGCATTGATTATGTCTTTTTAAGCCCAATCTTTGACAGTATCTCAAAAAGGAATTATAGGGCCCGGTTCAAAACCTTTGAATTGACAGAGGCACTGAAAAGGTCAAAAATTGATGTGGTGGCCCTTGGGGGTTTGAGTCTTAAAAATATGGATCAGGTGAAGGGGCTTGGGTTTAAGGGCATGGCATTTCTGGGGGCTGTTTGGGAGGCGGATGATCCCTTAAAAAGTTACCTTGTCATACAGAATAAGTTATTAAAAATTGAATAAGATTATTATATAAATCTAGTGATAATAATATCAGGAAATGGAAATAGAGATATGGATGAATTGATACTTGCTGAAAAAAGATTCCGTTCCAGGCTTTTTGTGGGCACAGGAAAATTCAGCTCAAATGATATGATGGGCAGGGCTGTTTCTGCATCAGGTTCGGAACTGGTTACTGTTGCCCTCAAAAGGGTAGATATTAATGACAAGGAAGATGACATGCTGAGCCACCTTAGGCTGCCTGGTGTTAATCTGCTGCCAAACACATCAGGCGTAAGGACAGCCAGGGAGGCCCTCTTTGCAGCCGAGCTTGCACGGGAAGCCCTTGAGACAAACTGGCTGAAACTTGAGATACACCCTGATCCAAGATATCTGTTACCTGATCACAGGGAGACCTTAAAGGCGGCAGAAGAGCTGGTAAAAAAGGGGTTTATTGTGCTCCCATATATAAATGCAGACCCTGTATTCTGCAAACAGCTTGAGGAGGCAGGCGTTGCCGCAGTTATGCCCCTTGGCTCGCCAATAGGGAGTAACTCCGGGTTGAAGACCAGGACAATGCTTGAGATAATAATAGAGGAGAGCAATATCCCGGTGGTGGTGGATGCGGGTATAGGGGCGCCATCACAGGCAGCTGAGGCAATGGAGATGGGGGCTGATGCAGTGCTTGTAAATACTGCCATTGCAGTGGCCAATGACCCTGTCCGGATGGCAGAGGCATTCAGGCTAGCTGTTGAGGCAGGCAGAATGGCTTTCTTGGCAAAACTCGGTAAAAGGTCAGCCCAGGCAGTTGCGAGCAGCCCCTTGACCTCATTTCTTGATGATTAGAAATGGTATATGATATTTACTTATCAGGATTAAGATGAGCTTTAAAGAGATATATACACAGTATGACTGGGATGAGATAAAGAGACAGATCTATATGAAGGATGCCTCTCATGTTGAGGCCGCACTGTCAAAAACCGGGGCCCGCAGCCTGGAAGACCTTATGGCCCTCCTTTCGCCAGCGGCTGCCCCCTTTCTTGAACAGATGGCAAACCTGAGCCATGAGCTTACTCAAAAGAGGTTTGGAAAGACCCTCCAGATGTATATCCCCCTGTATCTCTCCAATAAATGCAGCAATAACTGCCTCTATTGCGGATTCAGGAATAAAAACAGGATAAAACGGATCACCCTTACCATGGATCAGATTATGGAAGAGGTAAAGGTGATCAAATCATATGGTTTTGACCATATCCTTCTAGTAACCGGCGAATCAAGAAAGAGCGCAGGTATAGAATATTTTGAGAGGGTGCTGAGGCTTATCAGGCCATATTTCTCGCATATCTCTATGGAAGTTCAACCAATGGGACAGGAGGATTATGAGCGACTTATCAGTCTGGGGCTTAATGCTGTCCTTGTATACCAGGAGACCTATGGAAAAAGGTATCATGAATTCCATCAGGGAGGGATAAAGTCAGATTTTTTTTACCGCCTTGACACACCTGACAGGATAGGGTCTGCCGGCATGCACAAGATAGGTCTTGGCGCCCTTTTAGGGCTTGATGACTGGAGGACAGATTCATGGTTTACCGGGCTTCATCTGAATTACCTTAAAAGGCGATACTGGCGTACCAAATTCTCTGTCTCCTTTCCGAGGTTAAGGCCTGCTGTGGGTGTAATAGAGCCCAGGGTTATTGTTACAGACAGGGATCTGGCCCAGCTTATATGCGCCTACAGGATATTTGATGAAAACCTTGAACTCTCCATATCAACCAGGGAGTCTGTTAGGTTCAGGGACAATGCTATTAAGATAGGCATTACCTCCATAAGCGCCGGCTCAAAGACCGAACCGGGTGGATATACTGCCGATACAGGCGAACTTGAGCAGTTTGAGATTAATGACAGCCGCTCCCCTGAAGAGATAGCCTTGATGATAAGCCACAATGGGTATGAGCCTGTCTGGAAGGACTGGGATATCCATTACAATGCTTAAATATCTGTTATGCATGAGACAGACAATAATTCGTCATAATTTGTCATAACTTTGACATTATTAATATCTTTTATTTTTAGTAAAAATCATATTTTTCTGAACTTTTACCTGCACCTGTGATAATATCCAGATTCAGCGGGCATTCCATTTCATACTGTTTATGCTCAAACTCTTATTCCTCTCATCTTTAATAAATGGCATATTCTTTGCAAAACAAGGGTGATTAATAGCAGATATTGCTAATATACAGACTGAAACAATCCTTATGGGTGAAGATAAAGGATCATTTTTTTATTATGCGGGAGGTCAAAATGAAGCTTAAGTTACGGAATAAATTATTAGCGCCAACTCTCTTGATTGTGAGTATAGGTATGGTTGTATCCACTTGGATTTCATATAGTAAATCAGAGACAGCGCTCAAGAATTCTATTGAGGCACAGATAAGCGAGATCTCAAATGGGGCCATCAACCAGCTTACATCCTGGCTAGATGTGGTGCGTTTTGATCTTGAAAAGATAATCCAGATACCAGAGGTAAATGGAGCGCTTGATCCTGATGAGGCAATGGCCACAACATCAAGGGGATATTCCGGTGAGATGCTCTCCAATGAAAAGAAAAAATCAAAATATTTTGACTATATTGGCGTCATTGACCTTAAGGGGAAGGTTGTTACCAGGTCAATATCTGCACCCATTGACCCTGCTAATCCGATAAAAAATGAAAGGCTTGATTACAGTAATGAAGAGTGGTTCCAGAAGGCAGTTAAGGGCACGCCTCAGATATCAGGCGGGTTTAGGAGCGAGCTAACATCAAAAGTGGTATTTATTTATGCTGTACCGGCTTATAGGATTGATACAGTAACACAAGCTATGACCGAGCAGATTGTGGGCGTGCTTTTCGCTATGGTCGATTTGGAATATTTTACTGCCAAGAGCATAGATAACACCAAAATTGGTGAAACTGGTTATGCATTTCTCGCTGACCAGACTGGTATGATTATAGGGCACCCTGACCATGCAAATATCCTTACCCTGGATATGAAAAAATATGATTTTGGAAAAGAACTGATGGAAAAGAAAAATGGGACTATCATTTATACCTTTAATGATACGAAAAGGATTATGTCCTATAAAACTGACCCTGTTTCAGGATGGATAGTAGCTACAGGTGTGAATACAAAACAGGTGTTTGAGCCAATAACAAAGATACGCAATATCAGTATACTTCTGCTTTTTTGTGTGGTCATTTTTATAGCTGTCTGTATGTGGATATTAATAGGCTTTACTGTGGTAAAACCTATATCAGCAGTTGTTGAAGGATTGAAAGATATAGCAGAGGGAGAAGGTGATCTTACAAAGACCCTTACAATTACAAGCGAAGATGAGGTGGGTGAACTTGCAAAATGGTTCAACACCTTTATGTCAAAACTAAGGGCTATAATAGCCGAATTGAGCAAAAATGCGGATTCCATGACCAGCTCATCTATTGAGCTCTCAAAGCTTTCAAGCAACCTTTCAGAGGGCGCTGATCTGACATCTGCCAAGTCAAATACGGTTGCATCTGCAGCTGAAGAGATGAGTTCAAATATTAATTCAGTTGCTGCAGCGAGCGAACAGGCATCAACAAACATGAATCTGGTTGCCACTGCCGCTGAGGAGATGACCTCCACAATCAATGAGATTGCCCAGAATTCGGAACAGGCAAGAACGATCACACAGGATGCTGTTAAGCAGGCAGATGATGCCTCATCCAAGATTGATGAGCTTGGCAGGGCAGCACAGGAGATAAGCAAGGTTACAGAGACAATAACAGAGATTTCAGAACAGACAAACCTGCTTGCTCTTAATGCCACCATCGAGGCAGCCAGGGCAGGCGAGGCAGGAAAGGGATTTGCTGTTGTTGCAAATGAAATCAAGGAGCTTGCAAGGCAGACAGCCGAGGCCACCCAGGATATAAAAGACAGGATAGAGGGAATCCAGAAATCAACCTCAATGGCTGTAAAACAGGTTGAGGGCATATCCAAGGTAATTAATGATGTCAACGAGATAGTCTCCACCATTGCAACAGCAGTGGAAGAGCAGTCTGTCACCACAAGGGAGATTGCAGGGAATGTTGCCCAGGCATCCAGCGGTATTCAGGAGGTATCCGAGAATATTGCACAGAGTTCATCTGTTTCAACTGAAATTGCACGGGATATTGCGGATGTTAACCAGTCATCAAACGATATCTCGAACAGCAGTTCACAGGTTGATATGAGCGCACAGCAGCTTTCAAAACTGGCTGAAGAACTCAAGGCCCTTGTTGGAAAGTTCAAGATTTAACAGGAATTTTGAACTTTATCGTGATGATAATCAAATATAGTTTTATAACCCCTATTTTTACAGCATTAATATGGGGTTAATGACAAAAAATAACTTATTCCTTAATTTTGTCAAAATTAAGGAATAAGTAAGTGTCAGGGAAGAAAATAGTGGCAAGTTTTATCAAGGCTGTTATTAAAAAAGATCGATATAAAGCCATATTTTGATCCAATTGTATAGATAACACTCTAAATCGCTATCATTCGATGATATTCTTGTAAAAGTGTAACTTTTGTTCATAGCCTTGTTTATATAATAACTCCTGACAGTTGTTAAGTTATTACAATTTCTTAAACTTGTTACTGCATCAGGTTCAGAGCCAGCAAGTGGCTAGTATCTTTTAATCAAAGCATTGAATTTCTAGGATAATAAAAGGGGTATATTACAGCTATGCAGGGGCTTCCAAAGATCATTGAATTAGACAAGGAAAAGTGCGTTAATTGTCACGCATGCATCAAGGTTTGCCCGGTCCATTATTGCAACAATGCCTCCGGTGATCATGTTGAGTGTAATTCAGACATGTGTATCGGGTGTGGTCAATGCCTAAAAGCATGCACACATGGTGCGAGACGCGGTCTTGATGATTTTGAGGCATTCATGAGCGCTGCTTCCAAAGGTGACCGAATAGTGGCTATTGTCGCCCCTGGTGTGGCTTCGAACTTTCCAAATCAGTACCTGAACCTTAATGGATGGCTTAAATCCCTTGGAGTCAAGGCATTCTTTGATGTCAGCTTCGGAGCGGAACTGACAATTCGCAGCTATCTTGATCATGTTGATAAGAATAAACCCAAGGCAGTTATTGCTCAGCCCTGTCCGGCAATTGTTACCTTCATAGAAATTTATCATCCGGAATTGTTGCCCTATCTGGCGCCAGCGGACAGTCCAATGCTGCACACCATACGAATGGTGCAGGAGTTCTACCCTGAATATAGAGGCTTTAAATTTGCTGTCATTTCGCCATGCTGGGCGAAGAAACGTGAGTTTGTTGAAACCGGTGTTGGTGACTATAATGTAACATTTAATTCAATTGACGATTATTTTAAGAAACACGGGATAGCGCTGTCCGCCTATCCAGCAGTGGAATACAACAATCCTCCTGCAGAGAGGGCAGTTCTCTTTTCTACACCAGGCGGTCTGTTACGGACGGCAGAGAGGTGGAACCCTGATATTGCCTCAGTGTCCCGAAAGATTGAAGGGCCTGAAATAATCTATAATTATCTGGCCGGCCTTGGCCCGATGATTTCGGAAGGCAAGGCACCACTGCTCATTGACTGCCTGAACTGCGACATGGGTTGCAATGGCGGAACTGCGACAATGGGTAAAGAGCTGCATCCAGACGAGATCGAATCTCTGGTAGAGAAGAGAAACCAGCAGATGCAGAACCACTACCGAAAAAAGGGGTTCCGTGGCAGCAAACGTACCAAAAAAGCGTTGGAAACCCTTGTATCAAAATACTGGAAGAGCGGATTGTATAATCGTAAATATGTTAATCGCAGCAATAATCATAATCTGATACTGGATATTCCCGATGCAAAGTTGAAACCTGTTTATGAACGGATGAAAAAGCATAAAGAGGAAGACATTCATAACTGCAATTCATGTGGTTATTCAACCTGTCATGCCATGGCTGTGGCTATCTACAATGGGCTAAACCGGCCGGAAAACTGCCACTACTATCTCAAAGCCTCTCTTGAAGCCAGAGCATTAGATAGTTGTGAACGAATGGCTCAGGATGCAGCAGGCGTAGCTGTCTGCATGGGGCAGGCTACTACTAATCTCGCATCGGTTGCAAACGCTACAAAAGAGATGAGTGCCACCATCGGTGAGATCGCCTCAAACTCTGAAAAGGCCCAAACCATCAGCAATCAGGCCAGACAGCAGGCGGTTTCAGTCTCGGCTCTTATGCAGCAGCTTGGAGAGGCAGCCAGGGAGATCGGCAAGGTCACAGAGACCATTATGGATATTTCTTCACAGACCAACCTGCTGGCGCTCAATGCCACTATTGAAGCTGCCCGTGCCGGTGAAGCTGGCAAGGGCTTTGCTGTTGTGGCTAACGAGATCAAGGAACTCGCCAAACAGACTGCTGACGCTACTGATGACATAAAAGCCAAGATCCTAGGGGTTCAGGCCAGCACTGGAAATGCCATTGCTGACATCGAAAAGATAACATCGGTTGTGGGCGAGTTTGGCAACATAGTCTCGATCATCGCCGCAGCTATAGAAGAGCAAGCGACTGTGACCAAGGATGTGGCAAGTAACATTACCCAGGCCACGATTGGTGTACAGGAAGCCAATGAGCGTATGAACAAAACCGCCGCAGCAGCCAAGAACATGTCCCATACCATCCTGGGAGGGTAAGGCCATAGGTGTTGATCCTGCTCCTGCGCTATGGAGCCGAAAAAATAAATAGGCAGTTGAATTGGCGCAGGTACTGCCATTAATAAAGGAACCTTTTTCCCCCATCCAAAAACAGGGTTTTTTGGCTGAATACTATTTATTTTTGTCCCCTGTTCAATTTACAAAAGTATTTTTTTGTGCAATACTTCGCCCTTCATTTTCGGGAAAAAGGGTTTATGAAAAAAAGAATTGCACAGACTATCCTTATCATTGCGCTTATTTTCGTGCATGAATTATCATGGGCATCTTCACCTGCCCCTGATGATGATCTTTTAAATAGAGCCCACAGCAAACTCGAATGCATGTCCTGCCACTCATATATTAAAGAAAATCCTGACCATCCTGTTTCAGAAGGGGTAAGAAGCACATGCCTTGAATGTCACGAGGATTTCTCATCATTTTCTCCTGATAAAAGCCCAAAGGTAGACTGCCTTAAATGCCATTACCCGCATAATGAAAAAATTGCCCATGATCCGCATACAGGTATCCCATGCTGGGCATGCCATATGAAAGACATCAGACCGGCAAGGGTAATAAAAAAAGGTTTGCCTGAATGGAGTTTTAAACCAGTAAAAAAAGAGGAATATGATCCGCACCGGGTAACAGCAGGCGATAAAGAGACCTGCTCACAATGTCATTTCAAGGGCAATTTGCTGGGCGTATCAGACAACGCCATGCCTGCAAAGGGTATTACCTGTATGCCCTGTCATGCATCGACCTTCTCGACTGGTGATATAACCTCTGTTATTTCAATAATCATTTTTTTTATAGGCATAATATCCATTCTCCTTATCTGGTTTAGAGCAGGAAGGGGGCATAGAAAAAGAAGATTATCCTCTCTTGTCAGTATCTTTTCACCATTAATACTTGATGGGCTCTTCCAGCGGAGGCTTTTAAAGGCATCAAAACCTCGATGGATCATTCATTCAATGATCTTTTTCCCCTTTGTTGCCAGATTCCTGTGGGGAATTACAGCCACCTGCGCCTCAATATGGTTAAGGGGATCAGATGGAATATGGATTCTTCTGGATAAAAACCATCCTGTTACAGGGTTCTTTTTCGATATTACCGGACTGGTGATCCTGGCAGGGGGGTGCCTGATGTTCATTGAGAAAAGAGTATCAAAAAAGAGACAAAATATTAATGGATTACCTGAAAAAATAAATTTTGCAGCTCTACTCATATTGGGGATCATTATATCCGGGTTTATACTTGAAGGGGCGAGGATTGCCATGACAGGCGCTCCGCTTTATTCACAGTACAGTTTTATCGGTTATTTGATAAGCAGGCTAATGACAGGTTTCCACCTGAATGGCATATATGCATATCTCTGGTATCTGCATGCTGTTATAACCTGCGCATTTATTGCCCTGCTGCCATTCAGCTCCATGAAGCATCTCTTTATGGCGCCCCTGAGCCTTGGGATAAAGGCAGCATCAAAGGAATAGAGTGATGCCTGATATAGTAAAACAAGATGTTTTCACCACGGAGGAGACAGAGAACACGGAGAATACGGGAAAATCTATGCGACCTCTGTGCCTCTGTGGCGGACTATAAGGATATATTTCATAGGGTATAGAGCAGTTGGAAGTACAGTGTGAAATCTTTACAATAGATTAAAAAAATGATGGAGGAATAGGATATGGAAATACAGGGCTATAATTTGCCTGATGATCTCTACTATGAGAAAAATCACTTCTGGGTAAGGGTTGAAGGTGATCTCCTTGTAATGGGCATGGATGAATTTGCCATAAAGATGGCCGGTGATATCGTTTATGTCCAACTCCCGGAAGAGGGCAAGGAAATCTCTGCCGGAAAGAAATTTACCAAGATAGAATCAGGTAAATGGTTAGGCAAGGTCTATGCCCCTGTTGACGGTGTGGTTGTCGAATCAAATGAGGCGCTTGAAGAGAATGCCACCATCATCAATGAGGACTGTTACGGCAAGGGGTGGATGTTTAAAATAAGGCCAAACAATATGGATGATATCAATAATCTGATCCATGACCCCAAGGATATTGAGTCATGGATGCTGGAAGAGATAGCAAAATATAAAGAAGAACAGTAATGGCGATATCGGATTATTCGCTAAAAGAGGTTATTCAGACCGGTGCATGCACAAACTGCATGCTCTGCGCTTTAGCTTGCCCTGCTGTATCTGCCACCAGTGATGGAAATCTCTCCGGGGTATACAGGCTTGGTGTCATTAACAGGTTATTCAGGGCAAGGGCAGGGATTTTTAAAAGATTCTATAAGTCATCACTGAACAATGATTTTCTTAAGGGCTTCTCTGAAACAGTATACAGGTGCACCCTGTGCGGCAGGTGTGAGGAGGTATGCCCTTCAGGCATCTCCCTGAAAGAGATATGGGTATCCCTCAGACAGGATATGGTCCATTCAGATGCATTTCCGGCCAAGGTAAATATCATCAAAGAAAATGTTCTTAAAAGCCACAATGTCTTTAATGAAGACAACAGCGAAAGGGCAGAGTGGGTGAGTGACCTTGATGACCCGCCCGAACATGGCCATATAAAAGAGAGGGCTGATGTGGTCTATTTTACCGGCTGCGTCTCCTCATATTTCCCAATGGCCCAGCAGATACCCATGAGTCTTGTAACTATATTTGATGCAGCGGGTGTTGACTTTACCCTCCTGGGTGAAGATGAATACTGCTGCGGTTTCCCATTCCTTGGTGCAGGGCTTCGCGACAGGTTAGATGAGGTTATCCACCACAATGTGGAGGCAGTAAAGAAAAAGAGGGCCAGCAAGGTTGTTTTTGCCTGCCCATCCTGTTACAGGATGTGGAAGGAGTATTATCCTGATGAGTTTGAGCTCTTTCATGTGACACAGTATATCAATAAATTTCTCATGGACAGCAGGCTTACCTTCAAAGAACTCAATAAGACTGTAACATACCACGACCCGTGTGACCTTGGACGCGGCAGCCGGGAATATGATGCCCCAAGGACCATTATAAATGCAATTCCAGGTGTCAAGCTTGTCGAGATGAAAAGGAACCGTGAAAACTGTGCATGCTGCGGAGGTGGCGGAAATCTTGAAATGATAGATAGCGCCCTCTCAAAGGAGATAGCAGGTGCAAAGATAAAAGAGGCGCTTGAGACAGGTGCAGACACGGTTATAACATCATGCCAGCAGTGTGTCAGAACCATGAAGAGTTTTGTAAGACTCAACAAAATAAAGCTGGATGTGCTGGATATTGTTGAGCTTGTAAGCAAGGCACTGAAACAGTAATTCGTTCAGGTTTTTATTTTTCTAATATCTAATGGCGAAAATGGAAAATCTCTTCCATCCCCTTATTGTAGAATGGTTCAGGGAGTATGTCGGTCAACCTACTGACATACAGAAAAAGGCATGGCCTGAGATAGCATCTGGTAATCATGTGCTTATAACCGCTCCCACCGGAAGCGGTAAAACCCTTACGGCCTTTTTGTGGGCAATCAACCGGCTTGTTACAGGCGAGTGGAAAACTGGCGCAACCCGCGTGTTATATGTATCTCCTCTCAAGGCCCTTAATAATGATATAAGAAGAAACCTTATACAGCCCCTTGATGAACTGAAGGGCGTTTATACATTTAATAATAAAAACTTTCCAGCCATATCTGTCATGACAAGGAGCGGTGATACAAGCGAATCTGACCGCAGGCAGATGGTTCGAAACCCTCCCGAGATACTTATCACCACCCCTGAAAGTCTTAACATACTCCTGAGTTCAAAGAGCGGTATAAGGATACTTACAGGCATAAAGACCGTTATACTCGATGAAATACACTCTGTTGTCGGCGACAAACGCGGGGTTCACCTGATTACAGCTATAGACAGGATCGTGAGGCTTGCCGGCGAATTCCAGAGGATATCTTTATCTGCAACGGTAAGACCCCTTGAAAAGGTGGCGGAATTTGTGGCTGGTTTTAAGGTAATGGGTGATGCACCTAAACCTCTCTATAAGCCCCGCAGTGTTTCCATAATAAGGTCTGATGATAAAAAAGAGTACAGGGTAAAGATATCCTTTCCAGCGGAGGCTTTTAACAGGGGGCCGGATGAGCCTGTATGGCCATTTCTTGCTGACAAATGCAGGGAGGTTATCGCAAGAAACAGGTCAACCCTTGTCTTTGCCAACAGCCGCCGTATAGCAGAAAGGCTGACCTATATGATTAATGAGGGGGCAGGCTCAAATATCGCCTATGCCCATCACGGGTCGCTTTCCCGCGAGATCAGGACAGAAGTGGAGCAGAAGCTCAAGGATGGTGACCTGAGCGCCATAGTGGCGACAAGCTCCCTTGAAATGGGCATAGATATAGGAGACCTTGATGAGGTGATACTTATTCAGTCACCTCCAACAATTTCATCCGCCATACAGAGAATAGGCAGGGCAGGCCACAGGGTAGGGGAAGCGAGCAGGTGCACTATCTTCCCCACCCATGATCATGATTTTCTTGATGGGGCTGTGCTTGCGAGGGCCGTTCTATCACAGGATATTGAGGCTGTTGCACCGGTTAATTGCCCACTTGACGTGCTTTCACAGGTGATCATCTCCATGACCGGCGTTGAGACCTGGGACATAGATGAGCTTTTTATGCAGGTGAAAAGCAGCTATCCATACAGGAAATTATCCAGGACACAGTTTGATCTTGTGCTTGAGATGCTGGCAGGCAAATACATGGATATGAGATTAAGAGACCTTAATCCCCGTATCTCAATAGACAGGTTAGATAACACTGTAACCGCTAAAAAAGGGGCGCTCCTTGCGATATATATGTCAGGCGGGACCATACCCGACAGGGGATACTATAAGCTGAGGCACCATGAAACAGGCGCTTTGATAGGTGAACTGGATGAGGAGTATGTGTGGGAGGCAAGGGTAGGGCAGATTGTAACCTTTGGCACGGGCAACTGGAGGATAAACAGGATCACCCATAATGATGTCTTTGTTACCCCTTCAGGCGTACAGGTTATGGATACACCATTCTGGCGCAGTAATGAACTAAACCGTGATTTTTATTTTTCTGAAAAGATATCCACATTTCTTGAGATGGCAGATGAACGCCTGGATGACTCTGATTTTGAGGGTTTTTTAATGGAGCACCATTTTATGGATGAAACCTCATCCGGGCTTCTTGCTGATTTTCTTAGAAGACAGAAGGATTATACAGCGGCAGCCCTACCTCACAGGCATCACATTCTCTTTGAGCAGGTTCAAACAGGCCCTGCCGGGGTGCCGGGGAACCAGCTTGTTATTCATACCATGTGGGGCGGAAGACTAAACCGTCCCTATGCAATGGCGATAAATGCGGCATGGATGGAAAAACACGGGGAATATCTTGAGATTTATCCGGGCAATGATTCTATTGTGTTTCAGCTTAATGCCAGTATTGATCCTGATGAACTCGTCAACCTTGTAACCTCTTCAAATATAGATTCATACCTGAAAAGGCAGCTTGAAAAAACGGGTTTTTTCGGGGCAAGGTTCAGGGAATGCGCAGGCAGGGCGCTCTTAATAACCAGAAACAGGATGAGCGAAAGGATGCCCCTGTGGATGACAAGGCTCCGTTCAAAAAAGCTCCTTGAAAAGGTTCTTGATTTCGAAGACTTCCCAATACTGATTGAAACCTGGCGTACATGCCTTAATGATGAGTTTGACCTTGATAATCTGAGGCTTGTGCTGGGTGAGATAGCATCAGGTGTTATAAAGTGGTCTCATGTAAAAACATTCAGGCCAAGCCCCTTTGCCGCAAATATCAACTGGAACCAGGTCAACCAGTATATGTATGAAACTGACCAGCCAGCCTCAAACAGCCCTATTATCAAAGGCGACCTTCTGCAGGATATCCTGTTCAACGGGGAGGAGCGGCCTGCTGTGAGTGCAGAGGTTATTAAAGAATTTGAGCTGAAGCGAAGGCGTCTCGCACCCGGTTATTCACCGCAGGAGCCTTCTGAGCTGCTGGACTGGGTAAAGGAGCGCATAGTTTTACCTGTTTCAGAATGGGAGGAACTCTTATCTGCAATTGAAAGGGACACAAATGGGAGGTCAGCGGATGTTATTGAACCCGTATCAAATAAGCTTGTTCAAATAATACTCCCTTTAACAGGTAATAACCTTATTGCAGCTCTTGAAAACTGTAAGCTTATTAGTAAAACATTCACCTCTATAACCGGCAACCTTCAGGTGAGGCTGCTTAATGGTGAGGAGATCAATGTCGATCATAAGCACGATCACAAGGTAAACGATAGCAGGTCAGCCGATGAAATTTTTATCAATATGTTTTTAGAATGGTTCAGGTTTTATGGCCCGGTTAAAAAAGAATGGATTTCTCATAACCTTGGGATCACCATTAATAACCTTGAACCTATACTTACAAGTCTCATAGAATCTAATGATTGCATAACCGGCAGACTCATTAAGGAAAGCCCTGAGGTCTATTTTTGTGACTCGGAAAATTATGAGATCCTGCTCCGAATTAACAGGGCAAGGTCAGTGCCTGTTATTGAACCCCTTGATGCTGCCTTTCTGCCCCTGTTTCTTGCAAGGTATCAGGGCCTAAGTGCAAAGGCTGAGGATGAAGAGGCCCTGATGAACCGTCTGGAACAGTTGCTCTGCCTCCCGCTTCCCGCTGGTATGTGGGAGACAGATATCCTTCCTGCAAGGATGAATTATTACAAATGCGCTTACCTTGACAGGATCGTAAGCGAGAGCGATCTTTGCTGGACAGGTTTTGAAAAAGAGAAGACAGCCTTCTGTTTTGAGACTGAATTTGATCTCCTTGGTAAGTCGAGGTCAAAGGGAGACAAAGAAAACGATAAGGGGCTTTTTACTGATACAAAGGCCAGGTACGGTTTTTTCGACCTTATGGAGGTATCTGGCTTAAACTCTTCAGAACTTACAGAAAGGCTGTGGAAGGGTGTATGGAACGGCATCATATCAAACGATGGTTACAGCGCATTGAGAAGGGGGATTGAAAACAATTTCAGTGCACCAGAGATTACAGCCAGTCAGGATAACAGAAGAAGGGGTAGAGGAATAGCAAGGAGGTCAGGTTTCAACAGGTGGAAAGGCACTCACACATATACGGGCAACTGGTTCAGGCTCCCTGTGCCTGAACAGGATTCAGACCTGATAGGAGAGGAGGAGATTAAAAAGGAGAGGGTAAGGCTTCTCTTTGACAGGTACGGTATTATTTTCAGGGAGATACTGTTCAGGGAACTGCCTGAATTCAGCTGGAAGGCCCTGTTCAGAAGCCTCTATATCATGGAGCTATCCGGTGAAATCATATCAGGGCTTTTTTTCAAAAGTGTTACAGGGCCGCAGTTTATCTCACGCAAGGCATTTCAGATGCTAAGTACCCTTACAGAGGATAACAGCATTTATTGGGTAAATGCCTTTGACCCTGCATCTGTGTGCGGCATGCAGATAGATGCATTAAAAGGCACAACTCCAAGGCGGTTACCGGGTAACTCTATTTGCTACAGGGGCACAGCGCCTGTGGTTATTGTTGAAAACAGCGGAAAGGTGCTGACTATAATGATTCCTCCTGATGACCCTGATATTGAGCAGTCTCTTGCACCCATTAGGAACCTGCTTGAAAGGGAGTTCAGCCCGCTAAAGAATATAGCCGTTGAGACGGTCAATGGGGAACCTGCAACAAAAAGCCTGTATGTGGATGTGTTCAGAAGATTATTTGATGTACAGATTGATTATAAGAACTTAATCCTTTACAAGATGAGAAAGTAAGCTGACAGCTAATCCGCCTTCGTATAATACTATGACGGGACAGGTCGCTGACTGCTGAAAGCTCTATCCAGAATTTGTCTCTTTCTGGATGGGCACGAGTTAAATAAAAAAGAGGTTGGTGAATATTTTGGAGGATTAAGTTGCTCTGCTGTGGCAAAGTTAAAAGAGATGTTTTTCAGGTTTCCTGGCCAAGATTAGCGATGGTGAAGTAGTAACGATCTGCAAACGAAATGTTCCAATTGCCATAATAAAACGGCATGGATGAATAGCGATAGTGATGATAAGGTTAAAAAATAACTTGATTTACTCCTTCACCTGTGGCATTTAGTCTTATAAAAATTATAATTGTTCAAGTTGACATGCCTTACTCTCCTGTTAATTCTTTACCACCTAAAAAGGCATGTTGATATTATACTTTTTGTGCTCTCAAATTGTTGAATCTTTAATTTGCTGTTGCTGTTTTAAGATATATATCAAGATTACGCGGTAATCTCTGGTTTAGATATTGATTCTGTTTTAAATGTATTGTCTGTTGAATCTAATATATTTTTTTTGATTTAACATTTTTAATTTTGCAGTGTTGATATCAATCAATCCGCATTTATTTTGGCAGATCAAGGGTTTATACCAGAATTCCAGTTATCGCAACATGTAGTTTAAGAACAGGTTTTAGAATGGTTCAGAGGTGTGATTGAGCCATTTATTGATATGATGTTATTTAATGTCAGCCTTGTAAGCAACATTTTAGAAATGACGAATCAATAAGGAGAGCCTATGCCTGTTACAGCCTTAAAAGAATGCGCCTGTGAAGCATCCGAGGAACAATTAATCGCACAGTTTTTAGAAATTTTAAGGGATTATCCAGTCGAGCCTGGCTCACTCATCCCGCTTCTACAGATCGCCCAGAGGTTGCTGGGCTACCTGCCGGAAAAGGTTCTTAAGCAAATAGCCATAAAACTGGACAAGCCCTACAGTGAAGTAGCCGGAGTTGTCACCTTTTATTCTTTTTTCAGAACTACCCCCAAGGGCAAACATCTGATTCGTGTCTGCCTCGGTACCTCCTGTTATGTCAGGGGTGGAAAGGAGGTGCTGGAGGCCTGCAAAAAACAACTGAACATAGATGTTGGTCAGACAACTGAGGATAGACTTTTTTCACTTGATGTTGGCCGTTGTTTTGGGGCCTGCGGCCTGGCTCCGGTTATGCTGATTGATGATACTGTTCACCGGAGGGTAAAACCCTCTAAAATTGGTGAGATATTCTCTTCATATAAAGAACAGGACCGCGAAAAGAAATAAATCATATTTGGGCAAGGAGTTAAAAGTGCAAAATAGTACATTGTTCAAAATCAGTAAGCCTGAGGATGTTGCCTCAATCAGAGAAACCATGTCTAAACGAATGGAGATGCGTAACAGAAAAGGTCCCAAAACTGCCCCTGATACAAAAGGTAATTTTGATTTGATGCTTTGTATGGGAACGAGTTGTATCTCATCCGGGGCAAAAGAGGTCCTTGCAGAACTCAAGGCAGCCATTCAAAAATATAATCTGGATGAAAAGGTAAAAATTACCTGTTCAAAATGTTCTGAATTTTCATTTCCTGAACACCGGGACAAGGTTGAAGTACTGGAAACAGGGTGTAACGGGTTTTGCGCTTCCGGACCAATCATGGCAATCTATCCTGGTGGATATTTTTATCAGAAATTAAAACCTGAAGACGCCGAGACAATAGTAAAGGGGCATTTGGTTGATGGAAAACCGGTTGAGTCCCTTATGTATAAAGATGCAAAGAATGGAAAATCTATCCCATATTTAAGCGACATTCCTTTTTTTGCAAAGCAGAATCTGCTGGTTTTACGTAATAAGGGTTTGATAGCGGCAGAGAGCATTGAGGAGTATATAGGTACAGGCGGATATTCTGCGCTTTGCAAGGCCCTCACTAAAATGACCCCTGATGAAATAATTAAGGAGGTAAAGGACTCTGGCCTTCGTGGCAGAGGCGGTGGAGGGTTTCCAACAGGTGTGAAATGGGAGCTGTGCCGTAAGGCCCCGGGAAGCAAAAAATATATCATATGTAACGCTGATGAGGGTGATCCGGGCGCTTTCATGGATCGCAGCCTTTTAGAATCTGATCCTCATGCGGTTATGGAGGGAATGATTATAGGCGGTTATGCGATTGGTGCGGATGAGGGCTATGTATACTGCAGGGCCGAGTATCCCCTTGCATTAAAACGAATTGAAAGGGCTATAGATTCTCTCAGGTCCGTCGGATTATTAGGCAAAAATATACTTGGCACCAGCTTCTCCTTTGATATACGCATATCGCAGGGTTCAGGTGCATTTGTCTGCGGTGAGGAGACTGCCCTTATGCATTCCATAGAGGGTAAAAGGGGGGAACCCCGGCCTCGCCCCCCATTTCCTGCACAGGCCGGGCTATGGGGAAAGCCAACCGCATTAAACAATGTGGAAACATTTGGCTCCATCCCCTACATAATAAGGGAGGGGGCAAAGGCATTTCGCTCTGTTGGCATTGACACCTCTCCTGGCACAAAAATATTTGCATTAACCGGGAACCTGCAGAATATTGGCCTTATCGAGGTGCCGATCGGCACTACTCTTGGAGAGGTAATATATGACATTGGCGGAGGCATTCCGGATGGAAGGGAATTTAAGGCAGCTCAGCTTGGCGGTCCATCCGGCGGCTGCATCCCCAGAAAAAATTTAAGTGTGCCGCTGGATTATGAGTCACTTAAGAATCTGGGCGCTATCATGGGTTCAGGCGGCCTGGTTGTTATGAATGACAATACCTGCATGGTGGACGTGGCCAGATTTTTTCTGGAATTTACCCAGGAAGAATCTTGCGGCAAGTGTGTCCCATGCCGCGTAGGCACAAAGCGCATGCTTGAAATACTTGAAAGAATATGCATGGGGGAAGGCGTTGAAGGAGATGTTGAAAGACTTATTTCCCTTGGGGAACAGATAAAGGAAACCTCCCTTTGCGGACTTGGCCAGACTGCCCCGAACCCTGTGCTTTCGATAATACGTCATTTCCGCCATGAATATGATGATCATATCCGGCTGAAACACTGTGAAGCGGGAGTCTGTCCAAAACTGGTACGCGCACCCTGCCAGAGCGGATGTCCGGCCCATGTTGATGTGCCAGGGTTTGTATCGCTTATAGGTGAAAAACGTTACGCAGAGGCGCTTAAACTTCACCGTGAGCGCAACCCCTTCGCAGCAGTGTGTGCCCGTGTCTGCTTCCATACCTGTGAAGACAAGTGCCGTCGCCAGACACTGGATGCCGCTGTCTCTATCCGGGGTGTAAAGAGGTTTATGGTTGATCAGGAGATAACCATACAGGTTCCTGATGTTGTTGAAAATGAGAAAAACGCAAAAAGAAAGATTGCTATAATAGGCGCGGGGCCATCAGGTCTATCATGCGCCTATTTCCTTGCCAGGATGGGTTATAAACCTGTTGTCTTTGAAAGCGAGGCAAGGCCCGGCGGGATGCTTGTACAGACCATTCCAGCATATCGTCTGCCAAGGGAGACTATCGCCCGCGAGATACGAATGATAGAACGCATGGGGGTTGAAATAATTACCCAGAAAAAACTGGGACGTGATTTTACCCTTGAGAGCCTTAAAAATGAAGGGTATGAGGCAATCTTTATAGGTATTGGAAACCCTGACGGCATTAGACCTGTTATGCCTGGCTCTAATGCTAAAGGTGTTGATGAGGCTGTAGAATTTTTAAGGGAATACAATATCAGGGGTTCTGTTAAATGCGGTAACAGGGTATTGATAGTGGGCGGTGGAAACGCCGCAATAGATGCGGCTAGAACAGCACGCCGCCTTGGGGCTGATGTAACAGTTATATATCGCAGAACCATTGAACAGATGCCTGCTTATGCTGAAGAAATTGAAGAGGCCAGACAGGAAGGCGTTACCATACGCGGCCTTGTCAATCCGGTGGAGATAGAGGTTAAGGATAATAAGGTCATCGGTGCGCGTTGTGTTGAGATGACTCTAGGCGATTTTGACCACAGCGGAAGAAGAAAGGCAGAAACTAGCAAAGAGACCTTCGTTATTGAGGCTGACCAGGTTATCTTTGCTATCGGGCAGACCACTGACCTGAAAAAAGTGCTGGCAGGCACAGATATTGCTCTCATAAATGATTCCCGTATTAAAATCGATGTGCGTACCGGGCAGACCTCTGTGCCATGGATATTTGCTGGCGGTGATCTTGCAAGCGGCCCTGCCTCCGTTATCCAGGCAATCGCAGCAGGTGAACGGGCAGCATATGGCATTGACAAGTATTTAACCGGTGAAGAACATGCCTTCTGGAGAGAAGAAAAAAAGGTCGTTACCAGTTATGACCCCAGCGCTGATCCGCTTCCATACAAAAGAGAAAAGCTTCCTCTTCTTGCTGTAGAACGGCGTCAGAATAATTTTGATGAGGTTGAGCAGCCATGGGTCGAGGCTGAAGCGATCAGACAGTCAAAACGCTGTCTGCGCTGCGATTATGGCAAATGATGATTTGATAAGTAAACAGGAGATAATTATGGTTAACGTCACTATAAATAATGCAGCAGTCTCAGTTGAAGAGGGCACAAGCGTACTGGCAGCGGCTAAAAAAATCGGCATTAAAATACCAACATTATGTCACATTGAAGGCCGCCCGGCACAGGGCGCATGCAGGGTCTGTCTGGTTGAGATAGAAGGGGCAAGGAGCTTATCGGCTTCATGCGCAACCCCGGTTTCTGAGGGAATGAAGGTATTTACCAACACAAAAAAGGTGAGGGAGGCAAGAAAAACTGTTGTTGAACTCATGCTCTCTGAACATGGTGGCAACTGCCCGACCTGCAACCGAAATGAAGATTGTGAACTTCAGGCAATAGCCCGTGAGATGGGCATTGAGATGGTAACATATAAGGGCGAGTCAGCGAAAAGTTTTATTGATGAGAGTACCCCCGCCCTTGTAAGGGATAATTCAAAATGTATAAAGTGTAGAAGATGCGTAACAGTATGCAATGAGATACAGTCAGTTGGCGCCCTTTTTCCACAGGGAAGGGGGTTTGATACTGTCATAGGCCCTGCCTTTGCCTTAAATCTTGACGGCGTGGCATGTGTTCAGTGCGGCCAGTGCGCAGCAATCTGCCCTGTGGGGGCTATAACTGAAAAGGATGATATAAAAAATGTATGGGCAGCGCTTGATGATCCGGCCAAATATGTTGTTGTGCAGACCGCTCCGGCAATCAGGGCTGCCCTTGGAGAGGAATTTGGCTATGAGCCTGGCACGCTTGTAACAGGTAAAATGGTGAGCGCCCTGAGACGCCTTGGTTTTAATGCTGTTTTTGATACAAATTTCACCGCTGATCTTACGATAATGGAGGAGGGTACTGAACTCCTTACACGCCTTAAAGCTGTGTTAGTGGATAGGAAAAAGGTTGCGCTCCCCATGTTTACAAGCTGTTCACCCGGGTGGATTAAATTTGCCGAATATTATTTTCCGGAGTTTTTACCGAATCTGTCCACCTGTAAATCACCCCAGCAGATGTTCGGAGCTGTTGCCAAGACCTATTATGCCTCTAAAATAGGCAAAAAGGCCGAGGATATTATTGTTGTATCGGTTATGCCATGCACAGCCAAAAAATTTGAAGCCAACCGGCCTGAGATGAACGCAAGCGGTGTCACTGATGTTGATTATGTCCTTACTACACGCGAACTTGCCAGGATGATAAAACAGGCCGGCATTCAGTTTGACGCCCTTCCTGATGAAAAGATGGATTCACCCATAGGGCTTAGCTCAGGGGCGGCAGATATATTCGCAAATACGGGCGGAGTTATGGAGGCTGCCCTTAGAACAGCATGGGAGATAATCACAGGCAAAGAGCTTCCCATGGATAAGCTGCACGTGGCCCCGATTGCAGGCCTTAAAGGTATAAAAGAGGCCTCTATTACAATCACTGGAACTGTTAAGGAATGGTCTTTCCTTGAAGGTGTTGAATTAAAGGTCGCTGTTGCTCATGGGCTGGCAAACGCGAGAAGGGTCTTAAATGCAATTAAAAGCGGTACAGCATCATATCATTTTGTTGAGGTTATGACCTGCCCTGGTGGTTGTATCGGAGGTGGCGGACAGCCGAGATTCACTGATAACTCTGTTCGGGAAAAGAGGATAGCCGCAATCTACAAAGAAGACGAAGGAAAAGAGATACGCAAATCACATGAAAACCCGGAGGTAAAACAGATTTACGACGAGTTTTTAAAAAAACCGCTTGGTGAAAAATCCCATCACCTGCTCCATACAAAATATAAGGAGCGGGAAAAGGTATAACTTTCTTTCAGCTCCAACGTGCACTTCAAATTATAAATTGATGAATAATGTGGTAATTTGGGGTGCACTCATCTACAATACTGATCAGAACCTTTATATTCTTTAAGGCAGCTTGAACAGATCTCTTATTTCCGCTGATCCGGGAGGCTCTCCTCCATAGCCTTTGCATTAAAAAAATGCAGTGTTATATGTTTTATTCAAATCAAATTCCTTCTTGACAAAGATGTACTTGCAATCTAATATATAGACGATGTGTCTAAGTAAATATTTAACTCGACAAATCAAATGGCTTTTCAGTCAATATGGGTAAAAGGTAAAAAATGGGTGTAGCAGAAAGAAGGGAAAGGGAAAAACAGCATCGCAGGGAGCATGCAGTAGAGGCTGCCATGGAGATATATAATGAAGAGGGGTACTATGCCATCACCATGGACAAGATAGCTGAACGCGCCGAGATAAGCAGGGCAGCGCTATACCTCTATTTTAAAAATAAGGATGAGATATTCATAAGCGCCATAATGGCTTACATGGACTATTTCTGTTCTCTCCTGAGTGATGTATATGACCGCAGAGATTCCATAAGGGAGCGGCTGCTGGAAGAATTGTGGGGCTGTTTCATCAAATTCCATGAGAATGATCCTGTGGCATTTGATGTCTCCATGTATTTTCACCAGAATGAGGCTGTCAGGAACCTCTCTCCTGATCTCCGCAATAAGTTGTACAAAGCGGGATCAAACGCTGTTTCATATCAGCATAAAATTACTGAATATGGGGTATCCGAAGGTATTTTCATAGAGTGCAATCCAAGGACCCTTGCAGAGGTGATCTGGAGCTCTTTCCTTGGAATCATGCAGGTGGAGAGAAGCAAGGGGCAGATAACCGGGAAGACCCATATTAATCCAACCCGCGACATTGCACTTGAGATACTTGCGCGGGGTATTAAAAAGAAACATGAGGAGGAAAACAACTAGATGAAGCATCTTATTACATTAAAGGTGAATGGTGATAATTACACGGTTGCATGTGACTCATCGCGCACACTGAATGAAGTGCTAAGGGAAGACCTTGGCCTGACCGGCACCAAACTTGGCTGCGGTGACGGTGATTGCGGTGCCTGTACGGTTATGATTGACGGGGATTCTGTCAGTTCATGCCTTACGCTTGCTGTTGCCTGCGAAGGAAAGGAGATTACCACTGTAGAGGGGCTGGCAAGGTCTGGAGAAGAACTGCATCCCATACAGGAGGCATTTATTGAAAAGGGCGCCATCCAGTGCGGGTTCTGTACTGCCGGTATGGAGATGTCTGCCTTAAACCTTTTAAGCAAAAACCCTTCACCTACAGAACAGGAAATCCGGACAGCCATATCTGGTAATCTCTGCCGCTGCACAGGATATTACAAGATTGTGGAGGCGATTCATTGCGCCGCGGAAAAAATGAAAGAAAAACAATAGATACATATTAAAGAGGATACCAAAAATGAGTCTTTCCAGATTTGATTATTATGCCCCTGAGACAATAGGCGATGCATGTGAGCTTGCCCGGAAACTGGGCGATGGGACAATGTTTATGGCTGGCGGCACTGATCTTTTGATAAAGGTTAAACGCAAACTCCTGAATGTCAGGGCTGTTATTGATATTAAAAAGATCAAGGAGCTTAAAAAAATAACCTTTGATGAAAAAGAGGGTCTTGTAATAGGTTCAACAGTAACCCTTACAGAGATAGAAAATCACCCGCTTATAAAAGAAAAATATCCTGCCATTGCTGACGCAGCAGCAGCAACAGCAAATGTCCAGATAAGGAATATGGCATCTGTTGCAGGCAACCTGTGCAATGCTGCCCCGTCCGCAGAAAATGCGCCTGTGCTTTTGGCCATGGGCGCAAGTGTAACAGTCGAGGGCAGGGATGGAAAAAGAATAATACCGCTGGATAAATTTTTTACAGGGCCGGGTCAGACTGTTCTAAAACAGGGTGAACTGCTTACCTCTATCAATGTCCCTGTGCCTCCAAAGGGCGCAGGCACTTCATACCAGCATATCTCGGCAAGGGGTAAGGTGGATATCTCGGCTGTATGCGTGGGCGCCATGCTTGTCATGAAGGGTGATATCTGCGAAAACGCAAGGATATTTCTTGGCGCTGTAGCGCCTACTCCGATGATGGCAATAAATGCCCAGGAACTTATCAAGGGTAAAAAGATTACAGAGGAACTCCTCCAGACAGCAGGGATAGAGGCATCAAAGGAGTGTAAACCCATTACAGATATGAGGGCAACCAAAGAGTACAGGACACTTATGGTTGCAGTGCTTACAGGCAGGGCTATTGATGAATCAATAAGGAGGGCCGTAAGATAAAAGCGGCTTTTATTATACAGGAAGGAATAATATGCACAAATACGATATAATCGGTAAAAGCGTACCACGAAACCATACAAGAGATAAGGCAACAGGCGCTGCCCAGTATACAGACGATATCATGCTGCCTGGGATGCTTCATGGCCGTTTGCTGAGGAGCCCATATGCCCATGCCCGGATTCTTAATATTGATACAAGCAGGGCAGAAAAACTTGCAGGTGTAAAATGTGTAATAACCGGAAAAGATTTGCCTGATGTCAAGTTCGGTAACTGGAGATTGTTTGTTGAAACACAGGATGAAACCGCTCTCGCCATAGACAGGGTGAGGTTTATAGGCGATGAGGTTGCTGCTGTGGCAGCCATAGATAAGGATATTGCTGAAGAGGCATTAAGCCTTATCAGAGTGGAGTACGAAGAGCTGCCAGCATCATTTGACATAGATACATCCCTGGCAAAAGGCGCCCCTGTAATACATGATAACTTTAAAAACAATATCAGTGTCGTGCGAAAGGTAGCCCACGGCGACCTGGATAAGGCATTCAGTGAATGTGATCATATACGTGAAGATGTATTCAATGTGCATGCCATAAGCGCGAGTTACCTTGAGCCATGCTCATCGCTTGCAAAGTGTGACCCGGATGGAAAGATTACACTCTGGACATCAACCCAGACACCCTACATGGTGCAGTGCCTTCTTGCAAGCGCGTTAAACATGAGGGAAAATGATATACGTGTTATCAAACCACATGTCGGAGGGGGCTTTGGCGCAAAGATGGAGTTGAGAAAATGGGATGTATGCGCTGCCTTTATGGCCAAAAAGACAGGTAAGCCCGTAAAGTTCACCCTTACAAGGGAAGAGGAGCTTGCAACTGGAAGAAGACGTCATCCCATGAGGCTCTTCTCCAAGGTGGGCTGCAAAAAGGATGGCACCCTTGTGGCAAAAGACCTAAAGATACTCCTTGACGGAGGCGCCTATAATGCAATGGGGCCAACTGCCACATTCCTGTGCGGTAATTTCGGTCTTATGCTCTATAAATACAAAAGTTACAGGTTTCTGGGTCAGCATGTGTACACCAACAACCCGCCATCAAGCGCAATCAGGGGCTTTGGTTCTCCACAGTCCTATTTTGCAACTGAGACACAGATGAACCTGCTCGCAGAGGATCTTGGCATTGACCCGATAGAGATCAGAAGGATGAATGCAGTGAAAACAGGCGATGTTATACCTGAGCTCTCCACCATTGGGAGCTGCGCATTTTCAGAGTGTCTTGACAAGGTTATAGAGGTGAGTGGATATCATGAAAAGAGGAAGAACCCCATAAAGGGAAGGGGCATTGGCATTGGCTGTTACAGCTTCATATCCGGCGGTGTGTTCAACTGGTTTAACACACAGTATCCGTTTTCATCAGCAGAGATAAGGGCATTTGATGACGGGACAGTTCATCTTCTGACAATGGCCTCTGACATTGGCCAGGGCTCTGATACTGTGCTACCACAGATTTTGGCTGAAGAGCTTGGCCTCAAGATGGAGGATATCAGGATTACATCTGCTGATACTGCAACAACACCGCAGGCAGACCTTGGTTCATGGGGAAGCAGGGTTACTCTTATGGCAGGCAATGCAGTAATAGATGCCGCCAAAAAACTTAAGGAGATACTATTTGGAGCTGTTACCGCTCACTTTAACCTTAATGTTATACATGAGCTTGAGTGCAAGGATGGGCGGATATTTAGCCAGGTTCGTCCTGACAAGGGTCTTACATTTGGCCGTGCAGTAGCCCTTGCTCAAAAGTTCAACAGGGGTGTGCCCATTGTTACAAGGGGTTCATATACGCCAAGGGGAATGGGTATGGTTACGCCTGCCTTCAGCTTTGGCGCACAGGTTGCGGAGGTTGAGGTTGATGAAAAGACAGGAAGGGTTGAGGTTAAAAAGATGTGGACAGCCCATGACTGCGGAACCGTTCTTAACCCGGTCTCTGTTGAAGGACAGCTTGAGGGATCCATTCAGATGGGCCTTGGATATGTGCTTTCAGAACAGTTTGCAATGGAAAAGGGCAAGACCCTGAATACCACATTCCTTGATTATAAGATGCCAAGCGCACTTGACATGCCAGAGAGTGAGTCCATATGCATCGAGACATATGAAAAGGAGGGGCCCTACGGCGCAAAGGAGGCAGGCGAGGGGCTTGTCGGGCCAACCGCGCCCGCAATAGCTGATGCCGTGTACAATGCGGTCGGTTACAGGTGCATGGATATGCCCATTACCCCTGAAAAGGTTCTTAAAGGGATGAAGAGGGGTTAATCAGATTAAAGCGGCCTGTATGATAACTTACAGGTCGTTTTATTTGTGTTTCAAGATAAAAAACATGGAGGATGATTAATGAATATTAAAGAGAAACTGTCTGAGGCTGTTGGCAAGGAAAATTTTTCAGATAACAGTGAGCAGTTAAAGGCATACTCTGCTGATTTCAGTTATACAAAGGCTGGTATGGCAAATTATATAGTAAAGCCAAAGAGCTCGGAAGAGGTCTCTTCCGTAATAAAGATATGCAATGAGTTCAATACCCCGGTTGTGCCGGTAAGCTCAAGGGTACATTTTCATGGTGCTACCATACCAAAGGAGGGGGGCGTAATCCTGGATATGTCCAGGATGGACAGGATATTTGAGATAGACCCTGATAACCGGCGGGTGAGGTTTGAGGCTGGTGTGACATGGGAGAGGCTTACCACTGAACTTGAAAAGGCAGGCTACAGGGTGATCATGCCCCTTGCACCCCATGCTGAGCGCTCTGTGCTCACAGATTTTCTGGAACGCGAAGAGCCCACCAACCAGGTCTATGATTATGGCGAGCCCCTTGAGGCGATGGAGGTGGTGTGGCCAACAGGCGAGGTTTTCAGGATGGGCTCAGCCAGTGTTAACGGTTACCCTGATTCACAGTCAAAGGGCGGCAACCCTTCAGGCCCGGGACTTGATTTTTACAGGTTTTTTCAGTGTGCACAGGGGACTATGGGTGTTGTGACATGGACGAACCTCAAGATAGAGTCCATTCCCAAAATAGACAAGGTGCTTTTTGCCCCCCTTGATGATGTTGATTATGGCATTGATTTCCTGTACCGCATACTGCCCCGACGGATAGGCCAGGAGGTGCTATTGTTAAATGATACTGATCTTTCGGCTCTTATCTCTAACAACTGGCCTGATGATTTTGAACGGCTCAGGATAGAGCTTCCGCCATGGACACTTGTTCTGGTAATAAGCGGGCTTATAAGGCGTCCGGAAGAAAAGATTGCATATGAAGAAAATTTCCTTGCAGAGGTTGTTAAGAATGAATTTCCGGATCTCCGCATTGGTGAAAACCTGCCCGGATTCCCGGGATTGAGAAAGAAGATGATCAATATATTAAGAAAACCGTGGCCAAAGGATGTGCCATACTGGAAAAATCGTGTAAAGGGTGCCTGTCAGAGTCTCTTCTTCCACACAAGGCCGAACATGGTTTCAAGGTTTATAGATATTGTGGAAGATATCGCAGCCCAGTATGGATACCCGATTGACGACATAGGCATCTATATACAGCCAATCGAGCATAACCGTGCAGCAAGGCCGGAATTCAGTTTCTTCTATAACCCTGATAATGAGGCCGAGGTTGAGATTATAGCAGCGCTTTACAATGATGCGGCAAAGGCGCTGCTAAATGAAGGCGCTGTGTTTACCAGGCCATATGGTGATCTTGCCCCTATCGTGTATGAAAAGGCAGCTTCATATGCCGCTGCATTAAAAAGGCTGAAAAAGACCTTTGACCCGAAAAATATTATGAACCCAGGTAACCTGTGTTTCTAAGGAGTATAGGAATGACAAAAGAGTTTAAAGTAAGATACTACAAACCAAAGTCTGAATTCAAGCTGGACATAAATGATATTCAGAATTTCGTTTATGATATGAGCAGGTGCATCAAGTGCAAGGGGTGTACCTGGGTAGACCATACCTATATGCCCGGCGCCAAATATACAACCCGCTGCCCCAGCGCTGCAAAATATTTATTTGATTCATACGGCGCATATGGGAAGATGAGGATAGGCCATGCAATGGCTGAGGGTGTGCTGGGCTGGAATGAAAAGGCCCTTGAAATTATGTATGCATGCACATTGTGCGGGGCATGCGATGTGGGCTGCAAGCGGAATCTTGACCTCGAAATAGGGCTCACCCTGGAATCACTCAGGGTAAAGGCAGTAAAGGACGGTGTGGGGCCCATGCCAGCGCATAAAAAAATGACAGAAAAGATAGTGAAATCCCATAACTGCTATGGCGCTGACCATGCAAAAAGGAGAGACTGGGTCACTATTGATGCTGCGCCATCAGCCAGGGCAGATATACTCTATTATGCAGGTTGCAATGCCTCATACGAAAATAAAGAGATAGCAAGGGCTACGGCAAAGATATTCAAGGCATGCGGTGATGATTATATGCTTATGGCTGATGAATGGTGCTGCGGCAACAAGATCTTTTCTGTAGGCATGCTTGATGAGGCAAGGGCCATCGCAGAGAGGAATATTAACGAGGTGAAAAAGTCAGGCGCAAAGATAGTGGTTACAAGCTGCGCTGAAGGATACCGGATGTGGAAGGTGGATTACCCGAAGCTGCTTGATATCTCAACGGAAGAGCTTGGCTTTAAGGTCATACACCTTTTAGAATATGCTGATCAAAAGTTAAAAGACGGAAGTCTCAAACTTAAAAAATCTTTTGATGCACGTATTGTATATCATGATGCATGCAGTGTGAGCCGACTGTGCGATCCATGGACACCCTATGAAGGCAAAAGGGGATGGATGGGGTGCGTTGAACCAAGGCTTAAAAGACGCAGGGGCACATCTGGCCTCTACAGTGAGCCTAGGGATATCCTCAGGTCTATCCCTGGGTTAAAGTTTGTAGAGATGCCAAGGACAAGAGAAAACTCATTCTGCTGCGGCGCAGGAAGGGGTACAGAGGAGGCATTCCCGGAATTCTCCTCATGGGCTGCTGAACAGAGACTGGAAGAGGTAAAGGATTCAGGGGCTGAGGTGCTTGTCTCTGCATGCCCGTGGTGCAAAAACAATTTTTCCAGGGCTGTTGATGCCCAGGACGAAAAGTTGCAGGTTCTTGATATAGCAGAAGTTATCTGTTCGGCCATAGAGTGTTAGGAGGTTATGTATGGCTATTACAAATGAAATATATACTGTTCTCGAAACAATAGTAGGAAGCGATTATATATCCAATGACCCTGTAGTCTGTGAGAGCTACAGGAGCGGCCCGGGCGGTTATGAAAACGGGCTGGGGTATGAGCGTGTAATGACAACCATACCTGGCTGCATAATTATGCCCAGGACAACCGAAGAGGTGCAAAAGATAGTAAAGGTATGCTACCGGAATGATGTGCCATATGTGCCATACAGCACAGGCTTTTACGGGCCAAAATCACATCCACATGTGGAGGGTGCGCTGCTCATTGACCTTAAAAGGATGGATGATTTTTTACTTGATGAAAAGCATTTTTATGTGGAGGTTGGCCCCGGTGTTATCTATTCACCCATACAGGAAGAGTGCATGAAACATGGCGCCTACGTGGTAATAGGAGGCGGAGGCGCACAGGCATCAGCCATTGCAAATCTTATAGGCGATGGATGGTCGCCATTAAGCCACAGGATCGGACTCCCTCACAGGCGTATCCTTGGAACAGAGGTGGTTCTGCCTGATGGAGAAATTTTGAGACTTGGTTCACTGGCACAGGGTGAAGACCCGTTCTGGGGAGAAGGTCCCGGCCCTGACTTAAGGGGACTTCTACGCGGGTATACAGGCGTGAGGGGATGCCTTGGGATAGTAACAAGGATGGCAATAAAGACCCTGCCGTTCCAGCCTGAAAGGCTTGTGCCAACAGGTATTTCACCTAATACAGCCCTTGAACTTCCTGAAAAGAGGGTAAAGTGGATCAACTTTACAGTGCCTTCAAAGGAGGCGCAGGTAACTGCTATGAGAAATATCGGCCATGCAGAGATAGCAGGGGCAGTGACAAAGGTGCCCCTCTTCTGGCGTGCCCTGGCCAAGGCAGAGTGCAAGGAGGAGTTCTGGGATCTATGGGGCAAAGAAAATGAGGAGAGCATATCAAACTTTTTTATAGTCAGGGTGCTTTTAATCGGCTACACATCCGAAGAGCAGATGCAGTACGATGAAAATGTGCTCATGGATATTATGCAGGAGGTTGGGGGCATTGCAAGGCGAACCAAGCCATCTGATGAATCATGGATAAAGAATGCTGACTCAGCGGGTATGTGGCTCATGTGCGGCGGATATGTCTCTGTTGATTATGTTATTGAGACCCTTTCACAGGCAACAGAACATGGCGAATCCTATGCAGAGGTAAAAAAGAGATACACCCCGCCCCTTATGCCGGATTACGGTGATCCGGGGTGGTTCCAGAGCTTTGAGATGGGGCATCAGGGTTACTCTGAGTTTCTGGTTTACTGGGATCAGGATGATAATACAGATGGTGTTGACCAGTTCTATCTGGATACATCCAAGATGAATATTAAGGAGAGGTTTTATACCTCACTGCTTGGTCCTCATCAGCCCCTGTACCTTACAGGGCCGAATTATGGCCCTAACTATCATACATTCATGCTGAAGGTTAAGAATGAGTTTGACCCGAAATGGATGTCACATCCTCCTGTTCCCCTGGCCCACGATGTGTTTGTTAACAGGGCACCCTGGATGCAGCATATGATAGACTGGGAGGTTCCCAAGGATTTACCGAAATAGTTATTCATTGACCATGAACAATCTGTTGTTCATGGTCATGTTTTATCGAGATAAGGTTACTGGGGGCGCAGTATCCTGGAACAGGTCTGGCGATGGTGGATTCTTCCAAATCCTGTTGCATTAATGAGATAACAATTGAAATGTTACCGCTTAGTCACCTCATTCGTCATTCCCCGACTTGATCGGGGAATCCAGTATTTTGGGACGTAAGAATATTGGCCATAGATAAAAAACAATCGTTTTTTTGCCCGCCCTTAATGGACTAATATATTCCTAAAATGATATCTTGAGATAAATCATGGACTCAGAAAATAAAATAAAAATAAAACTCAAATCAAGCTTTGCTGTTGGCGCCACAGAGGAATTTATTGCCAATTTTCAGGATGGCCATGAGGTGATAATGGAGTTTGATAAAGGCGCAACAGTGCTTGATCTGCTCAACCGGCTATCCTCTATTGGATCATCCCATGAATGGGATGACATGCTGCTCCACGTGTTTGTAAATAATGTGCTTAAAGGAATGGACTATGTGCTTCAGGATGGAGACGAGATAAACCTCCATCTTCCCATATCAGGGGGATAAAACCTTTTTATGAAATCAGGGAGATGATTCCTTTTCTGACTATCATTACAGCAATAGCCGCCAAAAGAAGGTTTGATATTTTAGAGAGTGTCTTTGATCCGGCATTACCTAAAAGCCTGTTTATATGTGAAGAAAAATAAAAGATGTAACTACTCACCCCATATAATGATAAGGAATATTGATTCCAATAAAAAAATATAGTGGATATGTAAAGTAAACATATCTGCAGAT
>CAYWRH010000006.1:0-64203 GCA_964460435.1 uncultured Desulfatiglans sp. | reverse complement strand
CTTACACTCTTGTTATAACAATAAACTATCGGATTTGTCCACCTTAAAATGCACAATTTTCACTTTTATTTCAATTAGTTATAGTCTCTGGATGGACACTACTTAATGCCTGGTCACAGCGAAAATCCAGGCTGTCTGGCGCTCAGTACTCTAAGGCACAAATTCGATTACATATAGCACAAATAAATATTTGACAAAAAAAGGATACGCGGGATAAATATGAAATTGATGCAGTAAAAACCTTGAGTGCCTCTGGCCTGTTTCTGATAAAAATCACCTTAAAAATTGCCAGTAGAAACTGTAAGTAAGGTGCTGAAAAAGAAAAAAATATTCAATGAACCTGATCTCTGGTATATAAAAAGCAATAATGAGGCGAAACTTATGATAAAAACAAAATGGATCTATGCTGTTTTATTGTGTGTTCTTCTCTTCCCATTGCTGTCTAATGGCAATGAGCCAAAAAAAATAAAACCCATTAAAAAGTCCCATGAAGAAAACTATAAAAAGGATGAAATATTCGTAAAATACAAGTCTTCTTATAAAGAGGCAAAAAAAGAGACCTTTCGTGAAAAATCAGGCTTTACCAAAATCAAAACCTATAAAAAAATCGATACCAGACTCATAAAAATTCCAAAAGATATGGATGTCCAGCAGGCATTGGAAATATACAGAAAAGATCCAAATGTAGAATATGCAGAACCCAAT
Source organism: uncultured Desulfatiglans sp. (assembly GCA_964460435.1). Taxonomy (GTDB): domain Bacteria; phylum Desulfobacterota; class DSM-4660; order Desulfatiglandales; family HGW-15; genus JAAZBV01. The sequence continues at coordinate 63,498 of CAYWRH010000006.1, read as the reverse complement.
TACTTACGGCACTTGTTCATGGCGCCTAATGACCCCCGTTATACGTACGATTGGGGGTTGAATAACTATGGACAGACGATCAACAATAAAACCGGTACTGTAGATGCTGATATTGATGCTCCTGAGGCATGGGATATCTCAACCGGAAGCGCTGATGTGGTTGTGGCGGTTATTGACACCGGTATCGATTATTACTATGACGATATTTCTCCCAACATATGGACAAACCATGGAGAAATTGAGGGAAATGGTATTGATGATGATGAAAATTTAAAGGTTGATGATGTACATGGCTGGGATTTCGGGGATAATGATAATTACCCCTTAGATAACCATGGTCATGGTACTCGCGTAGCAGGTATAATTGCAGCTAAGGGTAATAACAGTCGTGGGATTCCAGGTGTAGCCTGGACAACAAGTTTAATGGCATTGAAGGTTGTGAGAGCTGATGGAAAAATATGGGAGAGTTACGAATTAGAGGCGATTGAATACGCAAGCGATAATGGCGCCGACATTATCAATCTTAGTTTTGGTGGAGAAAATTTTAGTCAGACAGAAAAAGAAAAAATCGAAGCCTATCCTTCTATTCTGTTTGTTTGTGCCGCTGGCAATGGCGGTGAGGATGATATTGGCGATAATAATGATTCAACACCTGTTTATCCCGCCAGTTATGATTTGCCCAATATCATATCTGTAGCTGCAACCGATCAGAATGATAACCTTGCATCATTTTCCAATTATGGCAGTGCTTCAGTAGATATCGGGGCGCCTGGGGCAAATATATACAGTCCTATGCCTAGTTCGGATACAGTCTGGTCGGATAATTTTGATGATGGTGATATAAGCAACTGGACATTCGGGGGTCTTAATAATACGTGGGGAACCATACAATCAACTTTGAACCCTTCAGTCTATTATTTAGCTGAAAGCCCGGCAGGAAATTATTCGGATAATAGTGATTTCTGGGTGACGAGCCCTCCATTTGATCTTTCATCCCGTACAGGCGTTAAACTTTCTTTTCTATTTAAGGGAACCTCTCAAATAGGTTATGACTTTTTATATGTTCAGGCATCTTCCGATGGCATATCCTGGTTTGACTGCACCAAGCCAATAAACGGGGATATAGAGGAAATGACCAGGTATTATATGGATTTGAAGAATTTTGAAGGTTCAAGCTCCGTATATATACGTTTTCGGTTTGTAAGTGATGGTTCTATAAATTATGATGGTTTTTACATTGATGATGTCGATGTTTCAGCTGCCAGCACTGTCGCTCTCATTTATTCGTTTCAGGATGGGACCTCCTTTGCTGCACCATATGTATCCGGTGCGGCAGCTGTTTTAAAGGCCGCCAAGAGTGATCTCAGTGTATTGGATCTAAAGAATCTCATTATGGAAAATGTTGATCCTTTACCGGGGCTGAATGGTAAATGTGTTACTGGAGGCAGGCTGAATCTGTTTAATGCTTTACAAGAGATACAACCTTTCCTGGTAGATCATTTCACATGGGAACCGATATCGCCATCGCAGGTCATTAACAGTTCCTTTGGAGTAACCCTGAAGGCTAGAAATAATTTTGGGAATATTCTAAGTGATTTCAATGATTCAGTGACTGTCAGCGGATGGGCAAGTTCCGGATATTTAGATGTATTTTCAGATAATTTCGAAGATGGTGATTTTAACGGCTGGTCATCAGGTTGGTGGTCATGCACACGTCAGGTAACAAATCAGACTGCGGCTATCGGAAATTACAGCTTTACTATAATAGGTTCCAGCATACCTTATGAGGGCGTATCACACACACTTCCCAATTCAACTCCAGACAGGGTCGATTTTTATGTTAGATCCAGTAACACTACCTCGGATGTTGCATATTTTGTAGTAGGAAAGGGATCTGATGCTGCTGATCAGGCAGTTTTTTTCTATTTGGGACATAATGGTACTATGCAAGTTATTAATGCTACTCTATTCCCGGTATATAATGCAAATCAATGGTACAAAATTTCTTTTATCTTTAATTGGAATGCAAGAACCTTTGAATATTATGTTGATGATAGTTTAATTGAAAGTAATATTCCTTTCCGTGGTCCAAATGTGGATAAACTTTCGGTGCTATATCTATATAATTATACTTCCTCACAAGCTTGGTGGGATGAGATAATGTTTACCGACAAAGATAGCGCACCTGTTAATATATCCCCAGAAATTGTAACTAATTTCGCCAATGGTGTATGGTCAGGGAACATAACAGTTCTCGAAACGGGGGCCGATGTTTTCCTCCGCGCTGATGATGGCCGCGGTCATACAGGTATAAGCAACACATTTGATGTCATCGATTCTCCTGATTCAGATGGTGACGGATTACCTGATATCCTCGAAGACAAATATTGTACATACACCGGTGATGCGGATACTGACGATGACGGTATTATCGATGGTGATGAAGATAAAAATCATAACGGGGTTGTTGATGCAGGAGAAACAGATCCATGCGATTCTGATACAGATAATGACGGCATACAGGATGGAACAGAATCAGGCATCACAACCGGCCATGCTGATACAGGAGGGACATTTATCACTGATGCTGATAGCGGTTCGAAAACTACCAATCCATTGGATTCAGATACAGATGATGATGGCTTACTTGATGGTGAAGAGGATATAAATCATAATGGTAGTTTAAATACTGGAGAGACTGATCCTGCTGATTCTGATACGGATGATGATGGCATGTCTGATGGCTGGGAAATAACAAATGAATTGAATCCCCTTATTCATGACGCAAATGAAGATGCAGATGGAGATGGTTTTAAAAACATAACGGAATACAGAAGGGGCACAGATCCTCAGGATGAAAATTCATATCCATCCAGGGCAATGCCGTGGCTGCCCCTGCTTTTAGGAGATTAATATCTGATAGATCATCAGCTAATCCGGGCTAATTTTCTTAGACTGTAGAGACAATACCCGCCAGAATATGGCGGGTAAACATCCCTTGATTCGGGTGGACGTAAGGCATGTCATAAAATCTGTAGGGGCGCCTCGCGTCTGCCCGAATCAGGGGACAACGATGGGGACCATAAGAAAGTAAGAAACTCTGAAAAGGGGGCATTAAGTCTTTTGATGACTCATCTTTATCTTTAATGTAAGCCAACTATGAGTGACATTCAGCACTGTCCGGTTAGGTTTTTGCATTTGACGATAACCTTTTAAGTTCAGGTTCTTTAAAAAAGAAAGAGCCAGCGGATGAACCGGAATCTCTGAGTTCATTTTGTATCTGTATGCGTAATTGTCTGACTCTTTTAATCGCTCCGTTTCTGGCACTATCGTATCCGGTGAAATAAACCTGCCAATGAATGGATCATAAAGCCTTGCGTTGTAATTGTAAAGATTGCTTTCTGCATCAAATTCCTGGTCATTAAAAATACCTGAAAGGTGGATTCCCTGACACATCCGCACCGAAAACTTCATGTGAATGGCAGATGCTTACAAATGGATTACAGATCATGCCTTCGCTAAAGCTCATGGTTTGAAGACAGTAGAAAAAGGCTTATGAAATTTAGATATAGAACCGTCTTTCTTTCATCTCAATTACTTTCACTCATAATGAGTATTTTTTTATTATGGACATGAATTCGTCCACGTTAATGGGTTTGGAGATATAGTCATTCATGCCTGCATCAAGGAACTTCTCTTTATCGCCCTTCATCGCATGCGCAGTCATGGCTATTATAGGTATTGTCTTATTTTTCTCGCGTGCATTTGATTCACGAATCAGTCTTGTTGCCTCCATGCCGTCCATATCAGGCATCTGGATATCCATAAGCACAATATCATAATCATTTTGCTCAAGCGCACTAACCGCTTCTATCCCGTTATTGGCAATGGTAACCTCATGCCCCCATTTCTTGATTAGAAGGCTGGTGGCCACCTTCTGATTTACTATGTTGTCTTCTGCAAGAAGTATCTTAAGTTTACACCCCTGAATTGCTTCATATTCCGTCTTGGCAGACTTGTCTTTTTCAGGCATTGCTTTAAATGTATGGAGTATTGTCTGTAAAAGGTCTCTCTGTAGTACAGGTTTTTTAAGATAACTGTTAATTACACTGTGGTTCCGCTTATTAAGGCTGCTGTTTTCCGTTATGGAACTCATCATGATTATCTTTATGCTGTCAAACCTGCTGTCAGACCGAACCCTTTCTGCAAATTCAAACCCGTCCATTTCCGGCATATGGAAATCAAGCAGTATCAGTGAACAGGGAAAATCTTCCCGGATAGACTGATCAAGTTTTTCAAGTCCTTCCTTACCGCTGTTAGATACTGTGCATGAGAATCCAAATGGTTCCAGTGTGTTTTTAAGAATCAGACAGTTAGTGCTGTTGTCATCAACAATCAGTATATGCCTGACACCAGTTTCATCGGCGAGATCTGACGGGATGCCATACTCAACAGGCGTGCCCTTCTCAAATTCCGCAATAAAATGGAATGTGCTTCCTTTCCCCGGGGCGCTTTCTACCCAGATATTGCCCTTCATCAACTCAGTAAGTTTTTTCGATATCGCAAGCCCCAGACCGGTCCCGCCATATTTTCTTGTAGTGGAGGTGTCGACCTGTGAAAAGCTTTCAAATATCTTATCAAGTTTTTCCTGGGGTATGCCAATACCTGTATCCTTTACAGAAAAATGTATGCGGATATGATCACTGCTGCACAAGGTTTCATCCGCCTCAGCGCCAATAACAACCTCTCCCTTTTCCGTGAATTTGATGGCGTTACCCACAAGGTTTACTATAATCTGCCTGAGCCTGTTGGGGTCGCCCTTAAGGGCTGTGGGCAGGCTGTTATTAAGGTTGCAGATCAGTTCGATCTTCTTTGAAGATGCCTGTAATGCCATTGTGGATGTAACGGTCTCAAGTATGTTCCTGAGATCGAAGTTTATGTTTTCAAGCTCAAGTTTTCCGGCCTCTATCTTGGAGAAATCAAGGATATCATTTAACAGGTCAAGCAGGGATACTGCGGACTGCTTAACTATATTCAGATATTCTGTCTGCTGCCTGTTAAGGTCTGTTCCGAGGGCAAGCTCTGTCATGCCTATAATGCCATTCATTGGCGTTCGTATCTCATGACTCATATTTGCAAGAAACTCGCTTTTTGCCTTGCTTGCCTCTTCTGCTGCGATTTTTGCAGCCTTCAGCTCCTCCTCGAACTTTTTCCGCCCCGTAATATCATGGCTTATGCCAACAATACCTTTTACCTCTCCGTCACTGTCCTCAAAGCGCACCTTGGTTGAAGTAACCCAGTATTCCATGCCATCTGACTGATTGACAAGCAACTCCTCCTTGTCTTTTTGAGGCATACCTGTCTTCATTATCCTCTGCTCATCTTCATAATATACCTTTGAGTGTTTGATGGGGAAGATGTTAAGGTCTGTTTTACCCAGGACATCCTCCTGTCTTTTTGCGCCAAGGGCGTGAAGATGCGCCTTATTATTGAGGATAAACCGCGAGAACCTGTCCTTGATATATATCTGGTCAGGAATTATATCTATCAGTGTCCTTAAAAGGTTTCTTTCATCAGCGAGTTCCCTTGTCCTTTTCTGTATTGCAGCTTCAAGAAATCTGTTGTGTTCACGTATTGTGCGGGTTCTCAGATAGTATAATCCAAGTACAGTAAATAGCAGCAATAATGATGCTGAAATCCTGAACCACAGGGTTTTCCATATCGGCGGTGTTATTACTATTTTGAGGCGCGCGCCTTCCTCATTCCACAGGTTGTTGTTATTTGACCCTTTAACCCGGAAAACATATTCCCCCGGGTTAAGGTTGGTATATGTTGCTGAGCGCCTGGTGCCAATATTGTTCCAGCCCTTGTCAAAACCTTCCATCATATAGGCATACTGGTTATTATCTGGTGAGACATAGTTCAATGCGGAAAACCCGAATGAGATAACTGAATTTTTATAGGATAAGACTATGCTCTCTGTCTGACTGATATGTTTTGATAAAGGCGAATCCTTTGCGCCCGGCCTCATTTTTTCATTAAATATCTGGAAATCGGTGATTACGATTGGAGGTATATATTTATTATCTATGATGTTAAGCTGGTCAAACTCATTGAACCCGTTAACACCGCCGAAATATAGCCTTCCTTTTTTCGAGCGGAAACGGGATTTTTTTATGAAAATATTGCTCTGTATTCCATCTACCTTTGTATAGTTTTTGAATTCCCTTGTTTCAGGGTTCATCCTGGAAAGACCGCCGTTGGTGCTGATCCATAAAAAACCCTCCGTATCCTTGAGAATGCCGTAAACCAGGTCATTGGGAAGACCGCTTTCCCTGGTAAACACCTCGAAGGTCTCTCCCTTTTTATTAAATTTATTCAGGCCATATCTTGTTGCTATCCATATGATCTCTTCATCATCCTCATAAATATCAGTTATGTAATTGTGCGAAAGGCCTATATTATTTTTCTCATCCTTCTCATAGCCCTTAAATACCCCGGTTACAGGATTAAATATAACAAATCCCTTGGTTGTGCCGAGAAGCAGGCTGCCATCTTTGGAAAGCTGTATGACCTCCACAAAATTATCAATGAGTTTGCTGTTTTGAATATTATAATTCTTAAAGGATCTATCATTTTTATTAAATCTGCTGATCCCTCCCTGGCTCGCAAACCAGAGGTTCCCGAGCCTGTCCTCTGTGATATCAAAAACATTGTTGTTTGGTAATCCGCTGTTTTCTGTTGTGTAGCTTTTAAATGAATTTGTTGCCCTGTCAAACAGATTTACACCGCCATTCCAGGTGCCTGTCCATACATTATTTTGCGAATCCACATATACTGTAAGCACCGCATCGGATTTTAGATTGGAATTTCCTGAATAGAAACATTCAAATTCCTCTGTGTCAGGGTTGAACCTGTTCAATCCACCACCATCTGTGGCAATCCAGATCAAACCATCCTTGTCCTCGCTGAATTCCCATACAGAGTTATTGCTCAGGCCATTGGGCATGTTTTTGTAATGGATAAAACCCTGTTTACTGTAATGAAGTGTATTTATCCCGCCCGAGAATGTTCCGATCCAGATATCCCCTGTGCGGTCCCTGAAAATTGAATAGATAGAGTTGCTGTTTATGCTGAATGGATTGTTCTGGTTATTCCTGTAATTATCAAACCTGCTTCTATCACTATGAAGAAAATCTAGACCGCCGTTTTCAGTGCCGATCCATATACCGCCATTATTACCTTCACAGAGGGCAAGGATATTATTGTTTGAGAGGGTGTTGATGCTTTCCGGTTCATGTGTGAAACTTTTAAAAATCCCCTTTTCAATTTGATCCACATGTATATATGAGAGGCCGCTGCCATAACAGGCAAACCACAGGTATCCCTTTGAATCCTCTATTATGGAATAGATGGAATTTCCAATGATGCTGCCGGGATTATTTTTATCATGGCCATAGTGTATGAATGTATCTCTCTTGTAGTCATATATGTAAAGCCCGCCATTCTCAGTTGCGACCCATAAATTCCCCCTGCTGTCTTCATACACCTGCCTTATGATATTGCTTTTCAGGGCGCCCTTCCTATCCGGATCAGCGCTGTATGTTGTTGCCCTGTTTAATGATTCTTCATACCTGATAAGCCCGTTATCATTTGTGCTTAGCCAGAAATAACCCTTTTTGTCCTTAAAGATGTTCCATGTATCAAGTTTTTCAAGATTAAAACCGTTCCCGGTGTTATAATTTATAAACCTGTCTGCATCCCGGTCATACCTTGAAACCCCTGAAAAGGTGGTGATCCATAAATTCCCTTTATCATCCTCATAGATGGATTTTATCTGATTAGATATCAAAGATGATGGGTCTTTTGGATCGTGCCGGTATACAGTGAAATCATAGCCGTCATACCTGTGCAACCCGTCATATGTTCCAAACCACATGAATCCCTTATTGTCCTGAAGAATCGAGGTGACCGTTGTGAGTGGCAGCCCTTCATCTGTTTCGATATGTGTGAATTTAAGCTTTTCTGACGGCGTGGAATAGAGGTCTGAAGCGGGGATAAAAGCAAAAGTAAGTATTACAATAATAAATATATATTTTCTGACTAAGTAAAGCATCAGACTTAATAACCTCTTGATAACCTCTTATAAACAGACATAAATTTTATCAAGAAAAGGTCGTATCCTTCTTATGGACAGACCTCTTCTACTGTTAATACAATACCACTATCGGCACTGATTGCCTTTTACTGAAATAAATGAATTTGCCCTGAAAAGTTTATTCGCACCTTTTTTAAAGGGAGGTTGGCTTTAATACTAGGGATTCTCAGGTTTTATAATCCTGTAGTTACCGCTCAGGTGCATAAGGCTGAAGAGGTAGAGCAGACCGTCATAATAGGGGTCAAAATAGCCATCTTCATATGGTTCGAGCCTGGCATTCCAGACAGCATCCACAAATTTCCAGCTTTTTGCCTGTGTGCCCATTAATGAGGCAGTTGCAGAGGTAGCTACAAGCCCAAGTGAATGTCTCAGTTTCTGAAAACCCCCGGCAGGCAGTAAAAAGTCAGGCAGGGTGCCATCCATGTTGAATTGGTCTTCAAAGCTCTCTATACCCCTGCAATAGAGGAAATCCTGTATGCGTTTCGCATAATCCATCTGCCATTTTCTATCCTTTCCATACCATGAATAGTCCATTGCGATGTTCATGGGGACTCGCCATGAATCATAGCGGAAAGCCGGTTTAATAAAATTTTGTTTTGGCAGCTCACCATTATAAAGGGTGATGTCTGGGTTCAGGCCGGTTTCAGGGTGACACACCTTATGTAAAAATTCACGCGCCCTTTTTGCACATTCCCTGTAAAACATCTCATGACCATCCTTTGCATACTCCGCCCATATCTCAAAGAATGCAGGCAGGTAATAGGATGGATCAGTGAGGTCATATCTTTCTGATTCAGGCACAAAGCTTATCTGTTTATGCTCAACATTGATTATGTTGTTTATGCCATCTGAACCATCCTTTGCCCACATGGCATCAAGTATCCTTCTTGCCTCGCCATAGTAACTGATACCTGTATCATTTCCCCACCTGTTTGAGGCAAAAAGAAGTGCGGTTATAAAGTAGAGTTCGCCGTCTGACGCTGTCCCTTCCGAGTTGTGTCTGCCTGTCTTTGGTTCCACTGACCATGCAAAGTAGCCGTCACGGGGCCCGCCCTGGTGCTGCATATATTTTTTTGACCATCGCCATAAACGGTCAAATACATCCTTTTTATTGAGCTGGACAGCTATCATCATGCCATATGAAAGCCCCTCTGTCCGGGCATCCCTGTTTTTGATATCAGAGATATAGGCCATATCATCGCCAACCTCAAAGTAGACCCTGTTCGGACCTTTAAACAGATCATGGTATGCCTTTTGAAGCTTTGCTTCTATCTCCTCCTGCTTATACCCTGCCTCAAGAAAGAGATTCCGGTATTTGCCGGTCTCCCATGCCCCCTTATCCCACGGCTGCATCGGGCCCCGTGGGTCTTTTATATCCTCTTTACAGTTGTCAGAGGCAATTGCTGCCATGATAAAACAGACAGAAAAGAGAATGGTGCAGAGTATAGTCTTTTTCATGCCGGTGTTTCCTCCTGTTTTTTTCCGCCAAATATAGCAAAGATGCCGTACTTATAATAGCAGTCCACATCCTTGAACCCTACGCTCTGAAGTGCTTCGAGCTGTGTGTTCAATATATCCGGCCTGTTATCTATGTTGTCCTTGTATCTGTTTATAATGCCGTCATGCTCGTGGCTATTAATCTTTAATATAGCCTCTCTTTCAGTAATCCACTCTCTCCATAGCTGCAGATACCATTGTTCAAGTGTCTCTGACGGAGACAGGGTGACATCAGTAACAAGGAAATAGCCTTGAGGATTGAGGTGTGAATAAACGATTTCAAACAGCGCTCTTTTATCATCCATCGTGAGGTGGTGGATTGCCATGGAGGATATGATGAGATCAAAATTGCCCAGATTGACTCTCTTGTCTAATATATCCTGGAAGCTTGCACATAAAAACTCACAATTATCATACCTCTTCAGTCTTTCCTTTGCCTTGAGCAGCATATCGTTAGAGCCATCCAGAAGGGTGGCCCTTAAAGCGCTATCAACCTTTAAGAGTTCATATACAGCAATGCCATCACCGCACCCCAGATCAAGAACATTCCTTTCAGGTTTACCAGATACAAAATGGATAAAAAAGGATTGCAGGATAGATAAAAGTCTCTTCCGCCCCACAATAATTATATCTGCGCTGTCTCTATATGCCTGTGCAAAATCGGGTTCTGCCCATTTTGATTTGCTGAATTCTGACATGTTGTTTCCTATGTTATTTACACACCACATTCAGGCATGCCTGACGTCTTTCTTTTGTTATTGCATTAAGGCCGCGATTAAGCGCGCTCTTTAGCTCTTCAGCCCTTTCTACCCTTTCGCCATACCCGCCAAACGCCGTGCATATTTTTTCATAGTCTGGCGAGGGCTTCAAGTCTGTCAAGGGCATATCAGGGTCCTTTGCTGCAAAGCCGTCAGGATGAATCTCGAAAGTTGCCTGCCTTACAGCCTCCCATGACTGGTTGTTATATACTATTATGAGTATTGGAAGATCATAAGCCCTTGAAACAAAATGACATGCAGATGGCACAGAGAACATATATGAACCGTCACCCACTGTTACAATCACCTTTTTATCAGGGGCAGCCATTTTCATGCCAAGCGCTGCCCCGACAGACCATCCCAGATACCCTGCATGTGAAACGCCAAAATAATGGCCTGGATGCAGATTTTTCTGCCATATCATCTGGTTATTATATTCGTTTACAATAATGGTATTATTGTCAATTATATTGTTTACACATGCCGAGACATATCCCTGATTCATCGGGATAGCAGAGGAGGCATTTTCCGCCTTTAAATACATTCCTTTAAAAATCTCATCATGCCGTTCTTTAAGAACAGCTCTTCTGCCTCTTATGATAATATCATTAAGCCTGTTTGAGGCTTTTAATTCCCTGACAAGCATATTAAGGGCAAGTTCAGGAGCGCTGTTTATGGTAATATCAGAGGGGTAGCTTCTCACAGGATAGTCTTTGTACAAAGGGTCTATCCCGATATTAACGATAAAGGCCGAATCCCCCGGTTTTTTAACAGATGGATACCATGGGACATCACTTTCAAGGACTATTATAAGATCAGCATCATTAAGCAGAGGATCTGGAGAAAATCCCTGATGACAGTAATGACCGGGCGGAAAATTCATATATTCAGGATGGAATGAAACAACACCTATGCCGGCGGTTTCAGCCAGTTGAACAAGGGTATCCACATATTGCGCTCTTTTGCCATATGATGATGTGATGATTATGGGGTTTTGAGCATCAGCAATAAGCCCTGCCACCTTTGATATCTTATCACTGTCAGGATAAATGGTGGGGAGGTCATATTTCAGGCTGCTGCTGAACTGTTTTTTATCAAAGGCAGAATAAAGTACCTCTCTTGGCAGTGTCAGGTAAACCGGGCCGCTCGGTTCAGAGAGCGCCATTACAAGCGCCCTGTCAATGACATCCTCAAGCTGTGAAGGATATTTTAGTTCATAGTCCCAGTTGACAAATTCCCTTACCATCCCTGCCTGGTCATGACACTCCTGCGCCCAGTGGACAAAGGATGATCTTGAGGCAGGGTGCCCCTCTTCGGTGATCGGCGTCCTTCCGGCAAAAAACAGTATTGGTATTCTTGATCTCTTTGCTGTAATTATGGAACCAAGCGCATTTGCTGTGCCAACGCCCACATGCACCATGGCTGCCTGTACCCTTCCTGTTAACAGGTAATATCCATATGCCATGCCCACAAGCGGGATCTCATGGGGCACAGTTATGGGGACAGGGGTGTTTTTCCCTTCGGCCTTCCTTTTTGAAAAGGCATCCACAATGCTGGCAAAATCAGTCCCGGCATTTCCGAAAAAGTATTCTATCCCTCTAAGCGCAAGCAGATCAAGAAAGGCCTGTGCAGTGTTACCGGCATTAACCTCGATCATGCTGTTTTCCTTTTTAAGACTCATTGTAACCCTGTATAAAGATTGTAGAAAAAAGTTAATATTGATTGTAAAACGATAATCTACTATATACACCGGGTAAATGGAAACATCAAATCATTAACCATAATTAGTAAGACTGGTCAGATGGAACTTATTCAAAGCACTGCCATATTCTATTATGTTATTATCACAGCAAACCTGATTATTACCCTTCTGTCTGCATGGCATGCCCTTCTGTACAAGCGTGATCCGAGGGCCTCACTTGGATGGCTTGCGGTCATATTCATGTTTCCTGTTTTCGGGTATATACTCTATTTTCTTTTCGGAATAAACCGTATACGCACACGCGCCAGGATACTTACCGGCAAAATCCCGATCACTGGCTTTCTGCCTCTTGAGCCTGTACCTGTGACAGTCAGACCATCTCATCTAAGGGCAATCCTGCCCCGGGGGTGCGCGGAGATTGCCAATATAGCAGATACAATAACCGGTATCTCCGTTACATCCGGTAACCGGATAGATATCCTTCACAATGGGGATAATGCCTACCCTTTAATGTATGATGCTATAGAAAATGCGGAAAGCTCCCTGTTTTTATCCACATATATCTTTAAGACCGATTCAACAGGAAGAGAATTTATAGATAGACTCGCAAGGGCAAAAGAAAGAGGCGTTGATGTAAAGGTAATTATTGACGGAATCGGTGAATACTATTCGTTTCCCCCTGCAGGGAGGCTGTTAAAAAAAAGGGGTATAGATTTTGCCAGGTATATCCCCCCTGCGCTTTTCCCCCCATCTATACATATCAACCTCCGAAATCACCGCAAGATCCTTGTTGCAGACAGCAAGATCGCATTTACAGGCGGTATAAATATAGGTTCATATAATCTGGTTAATGATCCCTCTAACAGAAAAAAGGTGATGGATGTGCATTTCAGGATAGATGGGCCTGTTGTGTCTCAGATAGAAAAGGTCTTTATGGATGACTGGAGGTTTATAACAGGGCAAAAGATTGAGGCGGCACCTTATAAGGGCGCAGAAAAAGAGGGCGCCAGATGCCGGGTTATCTCTGAAGGCCCTGATGAAGACTTTAACAAGCTTGCAACAATTTTAACAGGTGCAATATCCTCAGCAAGAAAACGCATAATGATAATGACACCCTATTTTCTGCCAAATCGTGAGATGATCTCTGCGCTCCAGACTGCATCTCTTAAGGGTGTAGAGGTCTCTATCCTGCTGCCTGAAAAAAACAATCTTCCATATGTGCACTGGGCAACAAGGAATATGCTCTGGGAGCTTCTTATAAGGGGGGTAAAGGTTTATTATCAGCCCCCCCCTTTTGTCCATACAAAGCTCTTTGTTGTTGATGACTCTTATTCTATAATCGGCACCGCAAATATGGATGCAAGAAGCCTCAGGCTAAATTTTGAGCTAGCTGTTGAGGTGTATGACAGAGAGTTCGCAGGTGATATTTCAGGGCACATAACTGACAGGATTAAGATATCAAGTGAGGTAACCCTTGCTGAAATGGACTCCCGCCCTCTTATTGTACGCACCAGGGATGCGATTGCATGGCTCTTTTATCCCTATCTCTGATTCAGGGGTTATATTAACAGCCTGAAACTACTGGTTCGTAATGGCCTTAATGACTGCCTCGGAAAGGGTTTTCATATTTACAGGTTTAAGTACAATATCGCATATGCCTTTTGATTTTGCCTCTTCCTCTGAGACATATTCATTAAATCCTGTGCACAGGATAATGGGTATATTCTTGCGTATTGCGAAGATCCTGCCTGCCAGTATATCTCCATTCATCCCGGGCATTGACATATCTGTAATAACCAGATCAAAATCATCAGGGGCATCACAGAAGAGCCTGAAACCTTCAGGGCTGCTGGTGCTTGTTACGGATTTATAACCAAGGATATCGAGCATCTCACTTATCAGCTTGACCAGAACAGGGTCATCATCTATTACCAGAATATTTTTGGTTCCCATTATTTCTTTCCGGAAAAATACCTTTCAGCAAATTCTATAAAATAGGGCCAGTTGGGTATAACTGTATGGCCGCCCTCATGCTGCCTGAATGCAATATCGCCCTTTATAAGGGATGTTTTCTCCGGCGGAAACTTGTCTGTTTCAAGGCCTTTTCTGCCGAGGAGCTCATATACAGGGCTTGCATGAACACCCGAAAGGAACATGCCCTTTGCATCAACCCATGTCCCCTCCTCCTTTGCAGAGCCGGCGCTGATAAAGATGGGTCTTGGCGCACAGAGCGCAACAAGCTCATGGGCATCAACAGGCAGATCATTTACCGTTAGAGGCCCTGCATATTTTATAAAATTTGGGGCAAACCAGTGATATTCACCCGATGCGGCAAGGTTTTCTACCTGTTCCCCGAAATTTCTCCTTAATATCTTGGCCCCGCCTGCCCCGGACGAGCCGATAAATCCTATTGCAATGCGTGGTTCATAGGCCAAGGCAACCAGTGCGGCCTTTCCGTATCGGGAAAGCCCTTCTATAACAACCCTGGTTTCATCCACCTCATCTATGGTTTCAAAATAGTCGACTGCGCGGCTAGCCCCCCATGCCCAGGCACGGAGCGCACCCCAGTCATCAGCTTTTCTGGGCTTACCCTTGTTCACAAGACCAATAATACCTTTAGTGAGGCCGGCGCCTGAATCATCCTGTATGCTTGTAGGCACAAGTATGGCATAACCCCACCCCTTTTTTAAAAGCTGTTCCTGCCATGTGGGTTTTGGAGGATCAGGCATATTGAAAAACATCGGGCCAAGCCAGCCAAACTCGATTACTACAGGTGCATTTTTTGCGTCCACTGGGATAGTGAGTTTCATCTGTATATCCACACTGATGGATGGATAGCTTGAATTATCTACATGCCCTTTTAATTCCCTTTCTTTTACAGGGATGCCTTCAACTCTATTTATTTTTTCATCGACTGTTTCCCATTTTACAGGGGGGATGGAAGGAGGCATCCTGCCGTATACCTCCCTGTCAAAGAGTTCAAACAGCTCCTTTCTGCGCTTTTCCCACTGCCCAGGGGTAGTCACCCTGGAGCCATCCAGAAAAACAAGCGGGTCTGGCAGGGTTGTATAGGTGGTAGCCTTTGATTCATCACTGTTTGCGGCATTAGGGGCCTTGGGGTCGCCTGAAGGGCCGGGCCTGATCTCTGTTATGCCAAGCATCTTCATCATCAGGGAATGATCCTTTGCATTTTCCTTTTGTATGGCCTCCCAGTCTATCTTTGGCATCTGGGCAAATGTTTGTATTGAGGCGAATAAAAAAAACAATGTAACTATCATCCTGTTTTTGTTCATGGCTGATCCCCTGGTTTAAAATTTATAAAGTAAAAACATGGTAATATACTATTGCAAATTTCTTGACAAATTACCATGAGAAATTGATACTTGCACCCCTGTTTCCACTATTATTTTTTATCTTTTTCATTATAGGGGAGTAATGTAATGCGCATTGATTATATCGAGATAAAAGCGACATGGCGTGAGGTTGCTGATGCTGCCAGGACAACTGTGGGCATGGAAAAGGGCCGCGGTGAACCTGGTATGAAATGGCGGCATAAGATGCTTCTTTGTGAGCACTCCCCGATACGCCAGCTTATAATAAAGTGGAAATGGGTTGATTTGCAGTACTGGGTTAGCGTCCATTTTGTCAGGCACAAGATTGGCATAGAGCATTTTGTGAGCACACAGAGGAGCGACCGGACAGGCATTAACAGGGATGAATTGCCTCAGTCTCAACTGGTAACACACGAGTGTATAGCCAATGCGCAGGCAATAATCAATATCTCAAGAAAAAGGTTGTGCTCCCAGGCATCGCGTGAGACAAACAGGGCCTGGAAAGAGTTACTGGATGCCCTTAAAAAGGAGCTGCCTGAACTTTACAATGTTTGTGTGCCTGAATGTATATACCGCGGGTTCTGTCCTGAATTAAACTCATGCGGATGGGCAGGAACTGATGCCTTTGCGGAGAGGCTAAAACAATACAGAGAAGTCTCTTTTGATTAAAGTAAAGCCAACCTTAAAAATAGATGGAGACAAAAATATGAAATCGGCTGTTTCCGAGATTAAGAAAGGCCGTATCCTGATTTCAGACGGGGCATGCGGCACTGAGCTTCATAAACGCGGGCTGAAGCCGGGGGAATGCCCTGAATACTGGAATCTGACCCACCGTGATGATGTCTATGCAATCGCAAAGGGTTATTTAGATGCCGGCTCTGATATCATTTTGACCAACAGCTTTGGCGCCAATCCTGTTAAGCTTAAAAATTATAGTCTAGAAGCAAGGACCAAAGAGCTGAACAGGGCTGCGGCCATGATATCAAGGGAGGCAGCGGGTGATACCCATTTTGTCTTTGGGTCAATGGGGCCTACAGGCCTGATGCTGTGCATGGGAGATGTGTCTGAAGAGGAGGTGTATGAAGGTTACTGTATGCAGGCAGAGGCCCTGGCAGAGGGGGGTGTTGATGCTATCTGTATAGAGACTATCTCTGATCCTGTTGAAGCGCGCCTAGCAATAAAGGCAGCAAAGTCATCAACAGGGTGTGAAGTTGCCTGTACATTTGTTTTTAATAAATCGCCATCAGGAGATTTCCACACAATGATGGGTCTTTCTGTTTATAATGCTATGAAAACAGCAGTGGATGCAGGGGCAGATATAATAGGCTCAAACTGCGGTAACGGCATAGATGGCATGATTGATATTGTAAGGATAATCAGAGAACATCATGATAAAACCCCGATCCTTGTACAGGCCAATGCGGGTCTTCCAATATACAGGGATGGAGAAACCATTTTCAGGGAAAGGCCTGAACAGATGGCTCAAAAGGCACCTGAACTTGTTAAGGCCGGGGCAAACATTATAGGCGGTTGCTGCGGAACCAACAGCGAGCATATCAGGTTGATAGCAAATGCTGTCAGGAAGATCTGATGGTATCCATTATTTTGATGTTGAGTGGTTTAATAGACAATTTTTATCTTGACTACTTGTTTTTTATTTCATAAATAATGCGCATAATTTCGGTGCTCTTAATGAGCTTTCAAGGGAATCCCGTTAAAGTCGGGAACGGACCCGCCGCTGTAACCCCTCTCTTTTCCTTTTGAAAAGAGAACCTGTTTAACCTTTTTAATGCCACTGTCAGATGATGGGAAGGCCGTTAAGCAGGAGGGGAAGTCAGAAGACCTGCCGGAATCAGGTATTGGCCATCGCGGAATATGGCATTACATTACTGATCTAGAGGATAAAAAAGGGTAATCCCCGGATCGATTAAATTCGATCCGGGGATTTTTTTTGATTATGAATTTCTTTTGATGTTGATGGAGACGAAAATGGCAAAGAGAATTATTCCCTTGGTATGTATTTTAGCCCTTGGCTTAACCGCGGACGGTTTCAGCCAGGAAAAAGATTTAAAACAGTCAAGCCCTAAAAGGATGAATGAGGTGGTTGTCACAGCAACAAAGACAGAGGAAGAGATCAAGGAGGTGCCCAACTCAGTAATCGTAAAGGACTCTATTGACATAGAGGATACCGGGGCAAAAACATTGGGTCAGCTTCTTTCCAATGAACAGGGTATTGATCTAAGAACACGGGGTGATTATGGCGGAGCAACAGAGGAGATACACATAAGGGGCATGGGAGCGGACGGCACTCAGGTGCTTGTTAATGGTGTTGTTGTAAACTCCCCGTCACTTGGAAGCGCCAACCTGAATGGTCTTCCTATGAATAATATAGAAAGGGTAGAGGTGGTTAAGGGGGCAGGTTCTCTGCTTTATGGCACAAGCGCAATGGGCGGTATCGTAAATATAATAACCAAAAGGCCTGAAAAAGATAGATTAGCCCTTAATGCAAAGGCCGGCTACGGGACAAACAGCACCCTGGAATTATCTGCCGAGAATGGCATGTTTATTTCTGAGAACTTCGGGTATTATCTTACTGCAGGAAAACAGGAGAGTGATGGTTTCAGGAGTAATTCTGATTTGGACCATAAAGATGTCAGTCTGAATCTTGTATATGAAAGGAATGATTTGCTTGATGTTAGCCTTTATGCCGATTATGTTGATCGTGAAATGGGGAGACCCGGTGTCAGGCCCCCAGCAGGAACAACAGATTTTTATGTTGGCACTACAAAGCTCTACGATAACGAGGCCTCAAATTTGCTTAACAGACAGGGCGATGAGAATATGTCTGCTGTTTTAAGCATTAAAAACAGGCAATTTGAGAAGGCCGGTATTAATTTTAAAGCCAGCTATCTTGATATGGAAAATTATAACTATAACCGTTATTACAGTTCATACCCTGTTGAGGGCATTCCGGGAAGTGAAACATGGGTTACCAATAATGTCTTTACGCTGGAGGCCAATACAGACATTCAACCTGTTCGTGATCTGAAATTTCTCTTAGGGGCTGAATTTAAAAGATATGACTGGGAAAACAGAACATTAAATATTGATGAAACAGGGGCTGCTTCAGGAGTCGCTGCGGGCGCAAGTGCGCACCTTGATACAAAGGGATATTATGGTGAAGGGCAGTACAAACCATGCAGATATTTCAAGATGATTGCAGGTTTAAGGCTTACCGACCATTCAGAATTCGGAAGAAAATATGTTCCTCGCTATGGTGTTATTATTACTCCATACACGGCTACAGCAATAAAGATGAATTATGGCAAACATTATAATGCACCAACCCCTAATGACCTCTTCTGGCCCTATGAAGACTGGGGCTGGGGCATGGGTGCTCAGGGAAATATCAATCTGCGCCCTGAGACGGGCAAACATATGGATGCAGGAATTGAGCAGGGTTTTCTTGATAACAGGCTCTCCTTTAACCTGACATATTATAAGTGGGACATTAATGACAAGATCAGATGGGTGCCTGATATCAACTATTTTTACACACCTCAGAACCTGGATAAATTTACAGGTGAAGGTTATGAGGCAGGGGTAAATTATGCTGTAACCGAAAGTGTTGCCCTGAATCTTAATTATACCTATTCTGATGCCAAAGAGGAGCAGGTTGGTGGCGTAACAAGACAGGCGCGTTATACTGCTGATGATTACCTTAAGCTGGCGGCAAATTACTTTAATGAAAAGGGTTTTGGTATTTCGGCAGCACTGAGGTATACCGGTAAGAGGCCCGGCTCATATGCCCTTGATACAGATGTGCGCCCTGATGTTATGCTTGATTCCTACTATACTGTTGATGTCAATATCAATCAGCGTTTTTATGATAACTATAGAGTTGCATTGAACCTGTCGAACCTGTTTGATGAGGAATATGATACATACACTGAGAGTTTCAGGAATCAGTCAACCTCTGTAACTTCAATGGGTTATTACCCAGGAGCAGGCAGATCAGTCTTTTTAAGCATAGCCTATGACTTCTAAAGATGTCTTAAATATCCCGGTACAGCAGAAATATATTGTTTGCCTGGCAATAGTTCTGCTTGTAATCACTGCCTCCCTTAAGACAGGTCACTGCTATCCCGTTAATTTCCGGGATAGCAGAGGCCGGGATATTTCTATAAATAAAGAGCCCTTATCAGTTGTATCCCTTGACCCTTCCATTACAGAGATAATTTTAAGGATCGGTGCAGGGGATAAACTCAAGGCTGTTACTATTCCTAAAAATTATCCTCCAGAAGCTGCACTGAAACCAACTGCAGGCACCTTTAACAATCCTGATCTTGATCGCCTGGCTGAACTTAACCCTGATCTTATTTTTTACAGTAATACACAGAAGGGTGTTTTAGAACGATTTGGCAAAAGCAGGGCCATACTTATCAACCTTGAGAATACAAGTATTGAAGAGAGTTTCAGGCAGATAAGGCTTATGGGTGAGATCTTCAGCAGGAAAATTGAGGCTGAAGGCATAATCAATGAAAACAAAAAATATATTGAGAAGATTAAAAAGAAGACAGAGCTTATCTATCCGGGCAAAAGAAAGAGGGTATTGTGTATCCTTGGCAATAAAACCCTCATGATACCAGGCGATAATTCAATCCAGAGGGAGTTTATCACCCTGGCAGGAGGTATCCCGCTTACTATCGGCAGGGAGGGAAGTTATGTACCAATTGATAAAAAGGAGTTAATAAGGTTTAATCCCCATATAATATATGGCAGCGATAACGATAGAGGATTAATAAACAAGATACTGTCAGACCCTGAATTAAGGGATGTGGAGGCAATAAAAAATTATAATGTGCATTTCTATCCATCTGATCTTACAAGCCGTGTATCAACAAATACAGGCTATTTTATAGAATGGCTCTCTGCTGATATATACAGGGAGGAATATGCAAAGAAAGAGAACTTTATTCTTCCTGAAAAGGTTATTAATTCAAAAAAATTAGAGATCGATTTGAGCTATGTGAATGATCTCAGGATTGATACAAGTAATCTATATGATTTTACTAATAAATCATTGATTATTGAATTCAGGACGCCTATAAATGTACTCTCTACCCTTGAAGGGATGAGGTCGAATATAAAGACAGTTGGAAATCATTACGCCCCGCTTTCATGCTGGAGTGTGGCGGATAATGATGGTCTTCAAGGCATGAGAGAAAAGGTTTTAAGTGTGCTTAAAAAATCCGGAGATGAAACCAGCTTTTTACTTACCGGCGCAGATGTGGATAATGTAGCCATTGTAAGAGAAAGCTACCGAGATATGTCTGTATATGCGGTTGTAACAGCTGGCGTAAAATCCAATGCCATGAGGATGTCAGTAGATGAAGGCGGCTATTATGAGCCTGGAACAATAAATATCCTGCTGCTTCCCGGCATGAAACTTACTGAAAGGGCAATGGCAGGCGTTATAATAACTGCTACGGAGGCAAAGAGCGCTGCGCTTCAGGATCTGGATATAAGGAGCAGCTACAGCCCAGCATTTCAGGCCACAGGCACTGGGACTGACAATATTATTGTTGTTCAGGGTTCAGGCGAAAAGATACTTGATGTGACTGGCGGCCACACAAAGCTTGGAGAACTTGTAGCAAGGGCGATAAACAGGGGCGTCAAAGAGGCCATATATAAACAGAACGGGATAACGGCAGGAAGGGATATATTCGCAAGGCTATCAGAGAGAAGGATAGATATTGGTGAGGAGATGTTATCTGACAGGAATTACCCGATGGAAAAAAGAGAACTAGCAAACAGACTTGAGAAACTGCTGCTTGAACCAGAGTATGCGGCTTTTATCGCATCTTCCTTTAGTATCAGTGATGATTTTGAAAGAGGTATGTTAAAAGATCTGACCCAGTTCAGAAAATGGTGCATCACACTGGCGAGCGATATTGCAGGCAATGAATTACCAGAAATTGAAAATTATACGGCAGATGATAATATCTCACCGGTGATAAAACTGGCATTGGATACCCTCATCACGGGTATATGCAATAAGGGGACAACAGATTAATGAGATATTCTATTATTTTTTTCATATTGATTGTCTGCTCAGTAACAGCCCCTTTATATGGCAGGAGCTTTAAGGATGCAGTTGACAGAGAGGTAGTCATTGAACATACCCCTGTCCGCATTATACCGCTTGCCCCCAGCCTTACAGAGATATTATATTATCTGGGTCTTGGCGACAGGGTTGCCGGTGTAACGACATACAGCTATTATCCCCCTGAGGCCCTCAATAAGCCCCAGGTAGGGGGTTACCATGATCTCAATATTGAGAGAATAATAACCCTTAAACCTGATCTGGTTATAGGCACAAAGGATGGCAATAACCCCGGTATTGTGGATATGCTTGAGCAGGCAAAGATATCCACATATATTGTCAATCCCAGAAATGTTGTTGAGGTTATTGAGACTGTCCGGATAGTAGGCAGCCTGTGCGGTGTGGAAGAAAAGGCCAACGAGCTTGCAGCAGGCCTTGAAAAAAGGCTTGACCGGATTAAAAATGCGCTAAGTCAAAAGGAAAAGCCGCTTGTTTTTTTGCAGATCAACCTGCATCCCATTATGAGTGTGAATAAAAACACCTTTCATCAGGATATTATATCAATTGCCGGCGGCACAAATATGACTGCTGATTCAGCTATAAATTATCCAAGGATCAGTATTGAGGAGCTGATCAGGCGCAAGCCTGATGTGCTTATCATCTCTTCAATGGACAGGGGAGGGGAGTTTGAAAAGGCAAGGCAGGAGTGGCTCAAATGGACTTCTATACCTGCTGCAAAAAATGGGCGGGTCTATCTAATTGATTCTGATCTTATAGACAGGCCATCGCCAAGGATACTGGATGGTATAGAGGCAATGGCAAGGATGATACATCCCGAGGTGGACTGGGATAAGGCCAATAAACAGAATAAATAAAATTTAAAATTTGAAATTTGGAATATTTCCATACTGAATCAATTTTATGAATAAAGAACTCAAAATAAAAGGCATGCTCACACCTGGAAAGGTCATCTCTGTGACTGTAATAATGAGCATTGTTCTTGTTGCGGTTATTGTGCTTTCCCTTGTGCTTGGAACTGCTGATGTGACATTGAAACAGGTGACAGGCCTAATCACCGGTGCGGTTACACAGGATGACCCGGTCAGGCTGATCATATTCAGGATAAGGCTGCCAAGGATAATACTCGCAGGGCTTGTGGGCTTTGCCCTTTCACTGGGCGGTGTCACCTTTCAGGCCATATTGCGCAACCCCCTAGCTGACCCCTTTGTGCTTGGCGTATCTAGCGGCTCTGCCTTTGGCGCAGTCCTTGCCATCACCTTTGGTTTGAGTTTCAGCCTCGGTGTCCCGGTTATGGCTTTTTTTGGCGCGCTTTTGACTATATATCTTGTAATGTCCCTGGGCTCAAGAAAGATGGGCATGGAGTCATCAACCATACTCCTTACCGGGGTGATTGTTAATGCCTTTTTTACTGCCATAATCATGTTTTTCATATCAACCTCTGCCAATGATCGTCTCCACACAATGCTTTTCTGGCTCTATGGTGATCTGAGTCAGAGCCAGTACACCCAGCTTTTTATTATTGCCCCGTTTTTACTGCTTGCTTCGCTAATAATCTTTGGCCATGCAAAACATCTAAACATCATAACAACGGGTGATGAGATAGCATCACAGCTTGGCGTGAATGTTGAAAGGACCAAGAAGGTGGGGCTCCTGATAATATCACTGATAATGGGTCTTGTTGTGGCCTTTTCTGGCCTGATAGGTTTTGTAGGGCTTATTGTGCCGCACCTTGCCAGAATGGCATTCAGGTCAGATCACCGTATTCTTATACCTGTTGCATCAATCGGAGGGGCAATCTTTCTTATTGCAGCAGATACACTTGCCCGCATAATCATATCTCCGAGTGAACTACCTGTGGGCGTTATAACCGCCTTTTTAGGGGCGCCTTTCTTTTTGATTCTTTTAAGAAAAAGGGGAAGCCAATGGAGCCGATCCTGAAAATCAGTAATATAGGCTTCAGATATGGGGACAAACAGGTGATTGATAATGTCTGCCTTGATGTTTACCCTGGTGAGATCATTGGAATACTTGGGCCTAACGGTTCAGGCAAAAGCACACTGTTAAGGTTAATGGATGGGGTGCTGACGCCTCAAAGGGGTGAGATAGAGATTAATGGAAGGCCCTATTGCCGTTTAAACAGAAAAGAGCTTGCGCGTGAGGTGGCAATGGTTTCACAGGAACACCATTTCAGATTCAGCTTCTCATGTATTGAGGTTGTTATGATGGGCAGATTTCCGCATCTCAAGGCCATGCAGTTTGAGAACAAAAATGATCTTGCTGTTGCGATGGATGCATTGATGGCAACCCATGCAAGTGAATTTGCAGAGAGGTCAATACATGAGCTTTCAGGCGGTGAAAGACAAAGGGTGCTTATTTCAAGGGCCCTTGCACAGGAACCAAGGATAATGCTTCTGGATGAACCAACGTCCTTTCTTGATCTTAAATTCAAGAGGGAGATATTCAGGCTTGTCTCATCCCTGAGCAGAGAAAAGGGGCTGGCAGTGGTTATTGTCTCGCATGATATTGACCTTGTCTCCCAGTACTGCAACAGGATCATCCTGTTAAAGCACGGCTCTGTATATAAAAGCGGTGCCCCTGAGAGCGTTATAACATCTGCCAATATTGAAGATGTTTATGAATGTCCTGTGCTGGTGGATCAGAACCCCTTATCAGGCAGGCCCAGGGTGAGTGTGAGATAAAAACTGGATGCAGGGCGCGGGGCGAAAAGCACACGGTAAAGGCTTTTCCTTGCGCCTTGTGCCCTGCGCCCTGTGCCTGGTTAAATTGATATATAAACTATTAAAGGCTTGATAACTGTTAAAATTATTTAGGCTGTGAAAGGAATTTCTTATGCTTAATTTCTTTATAAAAGGCGGACCGATCATGTACCCGCTGTTGTTATGTTCCATAATTTCGCTGACTGTGATTATTGAAAGGGCAATATTCTGGATAGGTGTGGGCATGCGCAGGAACCAGAAACTTCTTGATGAGGTGCTTGAATCATGCAGAAAGGGAGACTGGGAAAATATCAGGGTCAAGGCAGCAGGGTCAAAAAATTATGTGATCAGGGTTCTTATAAGCGGGATACTTCACAGGGAATATTCCTTAAGCAAGGCCATGGAATCAGCGGCTGCCGATGAGATGGACAGGATGGGGAGATTTATGGGTGTGCTTGACACTATGATAACCGTAGCCCCCCTTCTTGGCATACTTGGCACTGTTCTTGGGATTATAGAATCATTCAGCATGCTTGATACTTTTGGCGTTGAAAATCCCCAGGCAGTTACCGGCGGTATTGCAGAGGCGCTCATTACAACAGCAGCGGGTCTTATAATATCCATAGCAACTGTCTTCCCCTACAATTATTACAATTCACTTATAGACAGGGCGGCAAAGACAATAGAAAAATATGCCACGAGTTTTGAGATTGTCTATGAGCGCTTAGTAGTTTCGGATAATAAAAAGGAGCAGTCGAAATGAAGGTAAAACTGCCTACCACCCACAGGAAAAGCCGGGTTGAGATGTTGCCACTTATGGATATGGTCTTTCTGCTGCTTGTTGTTTTTATCTATACAATGCTTTCAATGGCTGTTCACCGAGGCCTTAAACTTGACCTTCCCAGATCCGAAATGGCAGAGCCTGAAAAGCAGTTGATCCTCTCTGTCTCCATTGATGACAAGGGGCTTGTATATGTGGACAAACAGTTGGTCAGCCTGGATAAGCTCACTGATACACTTTTCATGATTACCCATGATAAAAAGGACCCTGGCGTGCTCCTTTTTGCTGACAGAAATATCCCTTACCAGGAACTTTTCAATGTCCTTGATAAGATAAAAAAGGCCGGACTTACAAGGATATCCCTTCAGGCAGAGGTAGAAAAGTAGATGCAGAGAATTCTGGCGGCGGCTTTTATTGCCGTCACCTTTCATGCCGTTATATTTACATGTAACCCTGACTGGTTAAAGGGCAAAAGATCGTTTATTAAGAGACCTCCAGCTATTACCGTAACCATGTCATATAAAAAACCGCCTGCCCCTCCTCCCCCTGCAAAAAAGATTGTACAAGAGATCAGCAAAAAGGAGGTTGTAAGACCTGAAAAGATAAATAAGGCACCTGGTCCGGCCAAGGTCGAAGAAAAAGTTGATGAATCTGTAACCACTGCAGAACAGGGCGCTGGTATTGAAAAAGATATTATTAATGATGCCTCTTCTGATAATGAGATAGCAGAAAATAGAGGTTCAGTAACCGAAGAAAAAGTACCTGAGATCATCACAGAGGCTGAACCTTTATATAGGGTTAATCCTGAGCCATCATATCCCAAAATGGCCAGGAAAAGGGGATATCAGGGCACAGTGATCCTGAGTGTCCTCGTAAACAGAGAGGGCAGGGTGGACAATTTATGGGTCTTTGAATCAAGCGGATATAATATCCTTGATAATGCAGCCCTTGAGGCGGTAAAGGAGTGGCTGTTTGAACCGGGAAAACAGGGTGATAAACCTGTTGATATGTGGGTAGAGGTGCCGGTGAGGTTTGAAATAAGGTAAAGAATGGCTCAAGGCGCAAGGCGCAAGGTAAAAGCCTTTCCCTGCGCCCTGTGCCTTGAGCCTTGTGCCTGCTGAAAATATTGAATAATTATAACTGGAGAAAAAATTTGCCTAAATCGATAATGTTTTTAGGTACTGGAAGTGATGTTGGTAAATCCATAACAACAGCCGCCTTCTGCCGTATATTAAAACGGCGCGGTTATAATGTTGCGCCATTCAAGGCCCAGAACATGTCCAATAATTCGTATGTCACTCTTGAAGGCGGTGAGATCGGGCGGGCACAGGTTGTTCAGGCAGAGGCGGCAGGGCTTGTTCCATCTGTGCATATGAATCCAGTCCTCCTGAAGCCATCTACCGAACTCGGGGCACAGATTGTTCTTCAGGGTAAGGTATTTAGCCAGATGGATGCTGCAAAATACCATGATTACAAACCAATCCTCAAAAAGAGCGTTATTGAGTCATACAATATACTTGCAGATAAATATGATATAGTTGTCATGGAAGGTGCAGGAAGCTGCTGTGAGATGAATCTTAAAAAGAATGATCTGGTGAATCTCTCTATGGCAGAGAGGGCAGGGGCAGCCTGTATCCTTGTGGCTGATATAGACCGTGGTGGTGTATTTGCGCAGTTGATAGGGTCATATGACCTGATGACTGCTAAAGAAAAAAAGATGGTCATCGGGTTTATCATCAATAAGTTCCGGGGTGATCCAGCCCTTTTTCATGATGGTATAAAATATATAGAAAAAAGGAGCGGTAAACCTGTGCTTGGACTTGTTCCATACTTTCATGACATACAGATTGATTCCGAGGATTCTGTTGCTGTCCAGCATGACAGGCTGCCAGTGAGAGTCGTGAGCGAAAAGGCAATCAATATTGCGGTAATAAGGCTGCCTGCGATTTCAAACTTTACAGACCTTGAGATACTGAATATGGAGAAGGATGTTGTTGTAAACTATCTCTCGAATAAAAATGACCTTACAGATGATTATGACTGCCTGATAATACCTGGGACAAAAAATGTTATGGAGGATATGGCATGGCTTGCTAGAACTGGCTGGAAAAAGAGGGTAAGAGAATTTGCAAATGGTGGAAAGGCTGTTTTAGGCATCTGTGGTGGTTATCAGATCCTAGGCAGGAGGATATATGATCCCTATGGTGTTGAATCGAGCCGTAGGGAGATATCAGGGTTAAACCTTCTTCCTGTTGTAACTTACCTTGAGGCAGATAAGATTGTTAGAAAGGTTACAGGAAGGTGTCTGAAGAATAACAAGTCTGTAACCGGGTATGAGATTCATATGGGACAGACTAAAATACTTGATAACAGAGGAGCGCCATTTTTAAGAGTGAGAGAAGAGAAAAGCCATGAGTGGTTTATGGATGGCTGCTATCTAAAAGATAAAGAAATAGCAGGTACCTATCTGCATGGAATTCTTGATTCACCGGGTTTCAGGGGGGATCATTTAAACAGATTAAGAAGGAAAAAAGGAATTAAGGAAAAAAGAGCTGGAAAGGGCAGGGCAGCAAGGTTTAGGGAGTATGATCGCCTTGCAGACCATTTTGAGAAATATTGTGATGTGGAAAAAATTATAAATGGAGCAGGGCTCAAGTTATGATTTAGGGTCAGGCCCCTATGCCTGACCAGAGGTTTTAGATCGTACAATAGACAGGCAATCACAGGGGGGTGCCCCTACGAATAGTGTTTTATCTTTGTCAGATGTAGTACATAGATTTAAATCATTAACTACCAACAAATATATTACTGGCGTAAAACAAAACAGGTGGAAACCATATAATGATAAACTCTGGCAGCGAAACTACTATGAACATGTAATCAGAAATGAGATTGATTTATCAGAGACAAGGGAATACATAGTTAACGATCCAAAAAAGTGGCATCTTGATAAATATAGCCCGGATAACCCTGAAACACAGAGGATATAAAATGTTTAAAACAGAATTTAAAAATGGATGTATGCTTGTCCTTGGCGGGGCCAGGAGCGGAAAGAGCACCTTTGCCCTGGATTTATGCAATCGCATGAAGGGAAAACGGTATTTTCTTGCCACTGCACAGGCATTTGATGATGAAATGGAATACCGGATAAAACGTCATCAGGAGGAGCGGGGAGGCGAGTGGACTACAGTTGAAGAGAGTATTGACATAATAAAAAAGATCAAAGAATTGGATGAGGATAAAACAATAATACTTGTTGACTGCCTTACCCTATGGCTCAGTAACCTCTATATGAAATATGAATCTGATGTTGATATGGTACATCAAGAAATAGAGATGTTTGTTAAAGGGATATCTGATATAAAGGGGAGGCTTGTACTTGTGAGTAATGAGGTGGGCATGGGCATAGTCCCTGAAAACAAACTTGCAAGGATGTACCGTGATGCATCAGGCACAATGAACAGAAGAATAGCAGAAGCAGCTGACAAGGTGATCATTACATTTGCAGGATTACCTTTGGTGCTGAAATAGATTTGAAATTTGAGATTTGAAATGTATATTTTCGCATGCCGGGGGATTGAATGAAAGGTTACATTCAGGTTTATACAGGTGATGGCAAGGGTAAAACAACAGCAGCGCTCGGTCTTGCCATGAGGGCATATGGCGCAGGGCTTAATGTCTATATTGCCCAGTTTGTAAAAGGTATGAAATACAGTGAGCTTGAGACCTTAAAGGTCCTATCCAAACACATCACAGTAAAACAGTATGGCAGGGGATGTTTTATCAAGGGTGACCCGACCGAAGAGGATATCAGGGCTGCCAGGGCAGGGATGAAAGAGGTCAGGGAGATCATGCTCTCGGGTAAATACCAGATGCTTATCCTTGATGAGGCAAACATAGCCACACATTATAAGCTTATCACTGTTGATGATCTGCTCAAATTGATTGCTGAAAAACCGGAAGAGATGGAGATGATCATAACCGGAAGGAATGCTGACCAGCGTATAATAGAGGCATCTGATCTTGCAACCGAGATGAAAGAGGTAAAGCATTATTATAATGCTGGCGTAATGGCGAGAGAGGGGATAGAAAAATAATAAAGACACACAGCACAGGGATTAAGGTTCAAGGTCTAAAAATATTTACATATACTGTAAGGAAATTAATAGGGTATCAGGCGATATTTTATAATGTCCTTTTTTTTACTCTATATCTGCCCCTGCCCAGTATCCCTGAAACAGTGCCTGTGTCACATTTGATGCCTTTACGCAGTCGCCTATTGCTATTACTTCTGGGGCGCTGTCCCTGAGACGATCTACCATATCTTTCCTGGGTCTCTGGCCTGCTGCGCATATTATGGTATCAGCCTCAAGGAAGGTTTTATCACCTCTCTTGGCAGCGCATAAAATACCTTTTGATGTAATCTGCACACCGCTCATCCCTGTTATGCATCTGACATGTTTTTCAAGCTGTGCCATGAGCAATGGCCTGTAGCGCTGGTTTGCATCAGGACATAAACTCTCCATCATCTCTATAACTGTTACATCTCTGTCTTCCATAGCCATGTGAAGGGCAGTCTCGCACCCGACCAGCCCGCCGCCCAGTACTGCGACCTTTTTGCCAACCTTTTGATAATTATCTGGAAGATCATTTGCTATGATCACATTTTCACCGTCAATACCGGGTATTCGCGGGATAACTGGTTCTGCGCCAACAGCAACAATAAGCACATCAGGTCTGATTTTTGATGCGAACTCCGGTGTGACCTCTGTGTTCATTCTCACATCAACACCCGCATTTAGCATGAGAAGCCTCTTTGTTGAGATAAACCTGTAAAGGTCATCCTTGAATGGCACCCTTTTAACACCATTAAGCGCTCCGCCCAGTTTATCGCTCTTTTCACATAATATAACATTATGGCCGCGTTCAGAGGCTGTAAGCGCAGCCTGCATGCCTCCTGGACCACCTCCAGCTATCAGCACTTTTTTGGGCCTGGCGCTGTTTCTGATAAAATTTGATTCATATTCACTTCCGATAACAGGGTTAAGGGAACATATGCGTAAACCTGTTGTCATCCTCTCTGCCATACATGTATAGCACCTGTAACATCGTACTATCTCGTCATCCTTTCCAAGGTATGCCTTTTTAGGCAGATATGGGTCAGAAAGAAGCGCCCTTGCCATCACTACTGCATCAGCCCTGCCTTTTAAGATTATATCCTCAAGCATGGAGGGCTCATTTAACGCCCCTATGGTGGAGACGGGGATCTTTACATGTCTTTTTATCTCTTCTGCATAATGCACATTTACACCTCTCTCCATGAATGAAGATGGGTGTGTTTTCTCAAAACTCCCTGTATGAGCTCCTGTTGAGACCTGTATAAGATCAACCCTCTCCTCTATCATTTTGGCAAATTCTATGGCTTCTTTAAAGGTGTAGCCGCCTGCCATGTATTCCTCTGCACTTATCCTCAGCTCAATGGGAAAGCCATTGCCAACAACAGAGCGAACCCTCTCTATCACTTCAATAGTAAACCTTGCCCTGTTTGTCAGATTCCCGCCGTAATTGTCTGTTCTTTTATTTGTGGCAGGCGAGAGAAACTGCTGCAAGAGCCAGCCATGACCTGCATGTATGAGGAGCATTTCAAAGCCTGCATCCCTGCACATTTGAGCGGCCCTTCCGTATGCATCTATGATATCCTCTATCATATCATGGGTCATTGCATGCACAGTCTTTACATCGCCGGAGAACTCATCACTCGGCCCGTAGCTTACAGGATGTTTTGCGTCTGTAAGAGAATATTTCCCGCCATGTGATAATTCCATGCTGGGTATGGCCCCATGCCGCTTTATGGCACGAGCTGCCATTGCCAGGCTGTCTTTTGCGTTGGGGGCATGGGTAATCACCTGAACAGGGTAGTACCGGCCCTCAGGCTTGACAATAAGTTCACTCACAGTGACCACTGCGGCCCCTCCCTTTGCCCTTAATTCATAAAAGGCAACTGCCTCAGGGGTAAGACATCCGTCTGAGGTCAATATGGGGAAGGTCATGGGGGCAGAGATAATCCGGTTTTTAAGGGTTACTCTTCCAACTCTTAATGGTGAAAAAAGGCTTGGAAATTTTCTGGTCATTTGAATCTCATCAGTTATTCACTTTTATCAAGGTAGTAAAGGGTGGCCCCTACTGGAGCAAAAGAGAGGCAGAGTATATTGATAACGGGTATCAGGAACAAAAGCCCGAAGCCTATATGAAATGAAAAATTATCAATAAAAAACCGGAATCTGCTCTTGTATGTCAGGCATCGCCTTGCAGGCACAAGGTCTGTATTGTCCCATGCAAGAAAGGCCGCCGCAATGATGGATGTAAAAATGGTTATAAAAGGGCCTAATGGTGTAAACCATCCGATAATCGAGAGTATCAGGAGCAAAAAGAGAGGTATGATTGCCCTTGGGATCTCCTGCCTTATCAGATACATTAGCTGGCTGAAATAGGATAGATTACCTGGTTCTGTAACATGCCCCTTGCTTCTTTTTTCTGTTATCCTTGACATTCGGTCCATAATAACAATGGAAAAAAGTATCTGTGAAAGGATGTAGGCGGTAACTGATGAGAATAATAAAAGGATCAGTGAAATGAGCCACGACAAGAGATACCATATCCATACCATCCAGAGGCTTTCCGGTTTCGCCCATATGGCAGATATTATATCTGCATGGTATATCAGTATAATAGCGCCAAGGCCTATTGCCACAAGGATAACAATAAAAAAGCGCAGTAACCCCAGAAAAAGAAGCTTTGGCGTCATGAGCCCCATCCTTAAACCTGCCAGATTGTATCTTATGCCGCTTAGAATCTGCATCCCTGTGTCTCCCTGTGAAATATGGCGGATGTTTTTAACTGATCCTGATAATGATAGTTTTTTGACTTTTGCTTTTAGCATAACAGTTCTTTCTTGTACAGTTATAGATTTTTTGTCAACTCCTTGACGAATTTTTTACCTTCTCATTTGTCGTTGTATGGCTAAATAAATTTACAGGTAGAAAAATAACAATATAATGATATTTAAATGCAACTTATGATATAGCTTATTTTCATATTAATCTTAAATAGCCAATATTATTTTCAATCAGTTATATCTTTCTTAATAATTAAAAAAAAAGGTTGCTATTTTAAAATTTGAAGTTAGAATATTGACGTCGTTAGGGCTATAGCCAAAATATTGGCGTTGCATTATCCAAAATGGTATCACCTGACAGGGAGAGTAATCTATGGCAAAAGCAAAAATACTGGTAGTAGATGATGAATTAAAGATCAGAGAGTCCTTTTCTGACATACTAAGCCTTGAAGATTTTGATGTTGATACTGCTCAGAACGGTGAAGAGGCCATTAACCTGATAGAAGAGGATTTCTATGATGTTGCCCTCATTGACCTGAATATGCCAAAGGTAGATGGAATGGAGGTGCTTAAATACCTGGTTGATCATTCCATTGACACAATAGGGATTATCCTGACAGGTTATGCCACCATACGTACTGCTGTTGATGCCATGAAGGCAGGCGCCTTTGATTATCTTGCAAAACCTGTAAAGATGGAAGAGGTGATAATGGTCATTAACAGGGCGCTTGAATTCAGGGATATCAAGAGAGAAAATGTAGCCCTTAAAAATCAGCTTAAAAAGAAATACAGGTTTGATAACTTCATAGGCGACAGCCCTGAGATGCACAAGGTCTTTAAAATTATAGAAAAGGTTGCTGACACTGACAGCACAGTGCTTATCCTGGGAGAATCCGGAACAGGTAAGGAGCTTGTTGCAAAGGCCATTCATTATAACAGCATGCGACGGGACAAACCCCTTATACCTGTGAACTGCGGAGCGATCCCTGAAGACCTGCTTGAGAGTGAACTGTTTGGCCATGAAAAAGGGGCATTTACAAATGCCATAAGGACACGCATAGGCAGGTTTGAGATGTCAAACGGCGGCACCATCTTTCTTGATGAAATCGGTGAAATGAGCCCGCATCTGCAGGTAAAGCTGCTTCGAATATTACAGGAGCAGGAGTTTGAAAGACTTGGCGGAACCAAGACAATTAAATGTGATATCAGGGTAATTGCAGCCACAAACAAGGACCTTGACAAGCTTGTGCTTGAAAATCAGTTCAGGGAGGATCTCTATTACAGGTTAAGGGTCATTCCGATCGAGATTCCCCCCCTCAGGGATAGACGCTCAGACATACCGCTACTTGTGAAGCATTTTGTAGATATCATGGTAAAGACAAGGGGCAAGGAGATCAAGGGTGTATCAAAGGATGTAATGAAGGCCTTTATGAATTATGACTGGCCCGGAAATGTCAGGGAGCTTGAGAATATAATAGAGAGGATGGTGATCCTCACAGATGCCGATGAGCTTACCATAAATGATCTGCCTGACAAGCTTCTTCAGAAACAGAAGACCGAAGAGGTTGGCCCATCTATGATACCCGATGACGGGTTCTCGCTCAATAATGCCATCAATGATTATGAAAAGCTCCTGATTATAAGGGCGCTCGAAAAGGCCGACTGGGTCAAAAACAGGGCCGCAAAATTACTGAACATGAACCGGACAACGCTTGTTGAGAAGATAAAAAAACAGGGGATAGAAAAGCCTCGCAGCGCGGCCAGTTAACAGGGAGCCTTACTTTGCTGATTAATTCAGTAAAGTATCAGATTCCTTTTGCCGATTAAAAGTGGGTTGAATGAAAATCAGCTCTCTTAAATTATTTCTACCCTTTATTTTTAAAAAAAATTTAAGTTTTAAATATCCCGGGTCGAAAAGGTAAGTGGAGGCAATTTATTTTGATCACTACTTATCAGATAAGAAATGTGCTCAGGATATATGGTAATCAGTTGAAGAAAAAGGCAATGATTGCCGATGAAGGCACATTGGAAAAGAAAAAACCCCTGGATGTAATAAACATCTCGGGCGAAGCCCGTCAAAAAGAGGTGCTGAGAAAGATGACTGATAAGCTGGTGAATCAGTTCTCCGGTGGTATTGATATGCAGATGACAGAGGATTAGCAGTATCTCTTTTTATATATTAAGGCCTGTTTAGGTCGCAAAGGGGGCAAAAATGAAGGTTAATGAAATATCAAACAGCATAAATAAGGTTGGAAACCTTGATCCATCCCAGACCAGGCTGAAAGAAGCCGAAAATATCAGCGGTCAGGGACAGGCAGCAGAAAAGGATTCCGGAAAGGGCGCCAAGGTTGATATTTCCCAGGAGTCAGTGGAGTTTAGCAAGGCGGCTGAAAAGATGGATATTGTCCCTGAAGAGAGGGCTGCAAGGATAGAGCAGCTCAAAATGATGGTAAAAAATGATACATACAGCGTTGATTCTAAAAAGGTCGCTGAAAAGGTATTGGCAGATTCTATTACAAATATTATCTAGATTTGTAATCTCATTAATCAGATCACCATCTGTCTTGATCCTTACCGGCAGATGGTGATTTCTGTTTTTCTACTCCTGATCCATTTTACTCCCTATTTTTTCATATCATCTCTTTTGTATCTTATTCAAAAAACTTGACAAACAGGTGTTCTGATATATACTGCACATTCTATTTTTTTATAGAATACACGGGGATTTTAATAATTAAATTAACCCCTTGGAATTATTTGGTAAAAGAATGTGCAGATGATAATCGATCTTAAGACAATTCCTTTTGAAGGGAAAAAATATTTTTCATATACCCTTGACAGAGGGTGGTGGTCACCGGGGGAAGATGATTATCAGATAGAGGCAATAGAGACGCCCATTAGCGTGGATATTACGATCAACAGGGTCGGGAATAAATATGTGCTTGATGGCGCCTTTAAAGGGGCATTGAGGGTAGCGTGTGACAGGTGTCTTGAGTCATACAGGCAGGAGATTGAGGCTGAATTTAACTACTTTCTGACCCCAGCCCCCGATGATATTGAAAAGGATGAACTGGAATTGATGGAAGATGATATTGAGGTTGTTTTTATTCATGATGATAAGATCGACCTGAATGAGGTAATAAGGGAGCAACTTTTTCTTTCTTTACCAGTTAAATGTCTTTGCAGAACTGATTGTATTGGATTATGTGCAAAATGCGGATGTAACCTGAATGTAAGTTCCTGTGAATGCATGACAGCGCAGGGTCATCCGGCCTTTGCAACGCTTAATAAATTAAAAAACTAGAAGGAGTGGGAAAATAAATGGCTGTACCAAAAAAGAGAAAATCAAAATCAAAACGGGATATGCGGAGATCCCACGATCATATCACAATGCCTAATGTATCTTCTTGTCCCCAATGCCATGAACCGGTATTATCTCATCAGGTATGCAAGAATTGCGGCACCTACAGGGGAAAGACAATAATCGAGACTAAAGAAGAGATATAGAATGATAATAGCCGTGGATGCCATGGGAGGGGATTTTGCTCCTGAAGTGGTCGTTCATGGGGCTTTACTGGCTTTAAAAGAGGTAGATTGCCATATTGTTCTTGTAGGAGATAAAGCGGCTGTCAATCCTTGTCTTGCAGATGAAATATGCATGGAGCGATTGACGGTTTATCACTGTAATGAAACAGTTGATATGGGCGAATCTCCTGTAAAGGGATACAGAGGAAAGAAAGACTCCTCCATACGGGTAGCCTTTGAACTTCTTAAGACCGGAAAGGCAGATGCGGTTGTCAGCGCAGGAAATTCAGGGGCAACAATGATCGCCGGTATAATGGCGGCAGGAAAACTTAAAGGGGTTGAAAGACCGGCCCTTGCAGGTATTATACCCGGTGAAAAGGGAGATGTAATAGTTGTTGATGTGGGAGGAAATGTTGATTGCCGTCCTCACCACCTGTATCAATTCGGTATTATGGCCGAGGCATTTGCAGTTTCGTGCCTTGGCATGAAAAGGCCTAAAGTCGGGCTTTTAAATATCGGCGAAGAGCCTGGAAAGGGCAATGACCTTGTAAAGGCGGCCTATGATCTGTTCACAAAAGCTCCTTTTGATTTTTACGGCAATATAGAGGGCAGGGATATCTTAAGTGGAAAGGTTCAGATCATTGTATGTGACGGGTTTGTAGGAAATGTTGTTCTGAAAATATCAGAAGGGGTTGCTGAATCAATTATTTCCAGGTTAACAGGTGGGCTTGATAAGAGAGCGGGCCTTTTTCATGATGAAGGTTTTATCAGGGAATTTAAAGAAAACCTTGATTATGCAAAATATGGCGGCGCCCCTGTGCTGGGGATAAACGGGGTATGCATCGTGTGTCACGGGCACTCATCTCATAAGGCAATAAAGAATGCCATCAGGATGGCTTATAATTATGTTAAGAACAATACGGGTGAAAAGCTTATAAACAGCCTTGAGGGGTTAGGCTCAATGGAACCCTCAGGGAATAAATATTTTACAGGGTGGAAATAATGATGGATAACTCACAGAGAGTTGTAGTTGTAACAGGGGGGTCAAGGGGTATAGGCCGTGCAATAGCCCTTAAATTTGCTGAAGAACGTCCGGTAATTATAATCGTTCATTATGATCAGGATGAAACATTCTCTGACCAGACTCTTGCGATGCTTAATGAAAAGGGTATAAGGTGTGAGAGTTTCAAGGTTGACGTTTCATCCAAATCTGCTGTAGAAACCTTTTTTGACAGTGTGCTTGAGAAATACGGAAGGGTTGATACCCTGATTAATAATGCAGGCATTACAAGGGATTCTCTTTTGATGAAGATGTCAGAACGAGACTGGGACCTTGTTTTGAATATAAAT
Organism: uncultured Desulfatiglans sp.; assembly: GCA_964460435.1. Classification (GTDB taxonomy): domain Bacteria; phylum Desulfobacterota; class DSM-4660; order Desulfatiglandales; family HGW-15; genus JAAZBV01. The sequence continues at coordinate 26,656 of CAYWRH010000006.1, read as the reverse complement.
TTGAAAAGCATTTTCAACTGTACCCAGACCATAATCAGGTCTATGATAAAAAATAGAAGGGGCACAATAGTGAATATAGCCTCTGTTTCAGGCCAGATAGGGGTTGCAGGTCAGGCAAATTACTCTGCTTCAAAGGCAGGTATTATGGGGTTTACAAAGGCTGTTGCAAGGGAGGTAGCTTCAAGGGGTATTACAGTTAACGCTGTTGCCCCCGGTTTTATCCAGACAGAAATGACTGATGCGCTTCCTGAAAAGGTGGTTCAGTCATATCTTCAGCAGATACCCCTTGGAAGGCTGGGCACGGTTCAGGATGTATCAGAGACGGTATACTGGCTCTGTTCAGAGTCTGCTTCCTATATTACAGGGCAGATTATTCATGTTAATGGCGGACTTTATATGTAGACCGGTGATATTAGTTATTTTGAGTTATTATTTAACAATATATTTTAAGGAGGGATAGTTTAATGTCAGATATTGAACAAAGAATCAAAAATATTATTTGTGAGCAGCTTGATGTGGCTGAAGATGATGTTGTTCCAACAGCCTCATTTGTGGATGATCTTGGAGCGGATTCTCTGGACCAGGTTGAGCTTATCATGGCCATGGAAGAGGAGTTTGATGTATCAATACCCGATGAAGATGCTGAGAAGATCGCCACGGTAAAGGATGCTATTGCGTACATTACAAAGGCAATGGGATAGATCCCCCATACAGGGATCATATCAGTCACAGGGATAAAGGGGTTTATTTGTATGAAAAGAAGGGTTGTGATTACAGGCCTGGGCATGGTCACTCCTCTGGGCACAGGGGTTGAAAAAAACTGGGAGGCCTTATGTTCCGGCAAATCGGTTATAGGGCCTGTTACCAGATTTGATGCCTCAGACTTTAAAAGCAAAATTGCCGCTGAGGTGACCGATTTCAATGCTGAAGATTTTATTGATAAGCAGCAGATAAGAAGGTTTGATATCTTTATTCATTACGGTCTTGCATCGGCAAGAATGGCCATGGAAGATTCAGGGCTTAAGATAGCCCATGAAAATCGTAGCAGGGTAGGGTGTCTGACCGGGTCAGGTCTGGGCGGACTCTCAATGATTGAAAGTTTTCACAAGACCCTTCTTGAAAAGGGGCCGGGAAGGGTTAGCCCATTTTTCATTCCCGGCATAATCCCCAACATGCTCCCGGGGCAGATAGCCATAGAATATGGCGCAATGGGGCCTAATTCTTCCATAGAAACTGCCTGTGCGGCAAGTTCTCATGCTGTTGGCGAATCCTTCAGGCTTGTTCAGGAGGGAATCGTTGATGCCATGATTACGGGTGGCGCAGAGGCAGTTGTTACTCCCCTTGCCTTTGCAGGGTTCTGTTCAATGCATGCCCTGTCAACAAGAAATGATGACCCAAAAAGGGCATCACGCCCATTTGATAAAGATAGAGACGGGTTTGTAATCGGCGAGGGGGCGGGTATTCTTGTAATTGAAGAGCTAAATCATGCCCTTGACCGGGGGGCAAAGATATATGCTGAAATAGCAGGTTATGGTCTTTCAGGCGATGCATACCATGTTTCTGCACCGCACCCTGAAGGTGACGGGGCGGTTAACTGTATGGCGATGGCTATAAGTTCAGCTGGCCTGAAGAATGAAGATGTCGATTACATTAATGCGCACGGGACATCAACCTCCCTTAATGACCTCTCCGAGACAAAGGCTATAAAAAGGTTATTTGGCGAACATGCATATAAGCTCGCTATCAGTTCTACCAAATCCATGACAGGTCATCTGTTAGGCGGAACAGGCGGAGTCGAGGCGATATACACTGCATTGACAATAAAGCACGGGATAATTCCGCCCACAATTAACTATGAGACACCTGATCCTGAATGTGATCTTGATTATGTGCCAAACAAGGCGCGAAAGGCACAGGTGAAGGTGGCGATGTCAAATTCATTTGGTTTTGGCGGAACAAATGCGTCGTTGCTGTTTAAGGCGTTTGAACCATAAATATTATTTTATATAAGGGGAGTAAATGAAAATAATCATTGGTTCGGATCACACCGGTTTTGATTTAAAAAACAGGTTTAAAGAGCTTCTGACTAATGAACTCGGATATGAGGTTTCAGATGCAGGCACATACAGCGCAGATTCGGTTGATTACCCTGACATTGCCCGGAATGTTGCATCTGCTGTCGCTTCGGGGGAATATGAAAAAGGGGTGCTGATCTGTGGCACGGGCATTGGCATGTCCATAGCTGCAAACCGGTTTAAAGGTATAAGGGCCGCTCTTTGCCATGATATATATACTGCGGAGATGTCAAGGAGACATAATAACGCAAATATTCTTGTTATTGGGGCAAGGGTTACGGGAGAAGGTCTGGCGCTTGAGATACTCAAGGTCTTTTTTAGGACGGAGTTTGAAGGCGGCAGGCATAAAATGCGTATAGATAAAATAGAAAATTGAGGTGACTAAAGTTGATTGAAAAAGGGCTTTCACAGGTAGATCCAGAGGTTGCAGAGGCAATAAGAAAAGAGATCAAAAGGGAACAGGATTGTATTGTTCTTATAGCGTCTGAGAATTATGCATCAAGGGCTGTAATAGAGGCCCAGAGCAATGTATTGACAAACAAATATGCTGAAGGTTATCCGGGGGCAAGGTATTACGGCGGTTGTGAGAACGCGGACATTGTTGAAGAGCTTGCCATTAAAAGGGCACAGAAACTTTTCAATGCAGAGTATGTGAATGTACAGCCCCATGCAGGGAGCCAGGCCAATATGGCTGTCTATTTTTCAGTCTTAAAACCCGGGGATACCATACTTGGAATGAATCTCTCACACGGCGGTCATCTCACCCACGGGAGCAAGGCAAGCTTTTCAGGTAATATATACAGGTCTTTCTCATACGGGCTTGATCCTGAAACCCAGCTCATAGACTATAACCAGGTTTATGATCTTGCAAAGGAACACTCACCCAGGATGATTGTTGTTGGGGCAAGCGCCTACCCGCGGGTGATCGATTTTCAAAAATTCAGAGAAATTGCTGATGAGGTAGGGGCCTATGTGATGGCTGATATTGCCCATATCGCTGGTCTTGTTGCTGCGGGAGAGCATCCCTCTCCTGTTGGTGTTGTGGATTTTGTGACAACAACAACCCATAAGACCCTTCGCGGCCCCAGAGGCGGGTTGATAATGTCTTCAATGGAGCATCAAAAGGCCATAAACAAGACCATATTCCCAGGCATACAGGGCGGACCGCTCATGCATGTGCTTGCTGCAAAGGCAGTCTGCTTTCATGAGGCTTTACAGCCCGAGTTTACTGAATACCAGAAACAGGTTGTAAAGAATTCCAGGGTAATGGCAAGGGAGATGATGAAATACGGTTATAACCTGATTTCCGGCGGCACAGACAACCATCTTATACTTGTTGACCTCACAACAAAGGATATAACAGGCCTTGAGGCGGAAATAGCCCTTGGCAAGGCCGGTATTGTGGTAAATAAAAATACAGTGCCATTTGAAAAGAGAAATGCACAGGTGACGAGCGGTCTCAGGATAGGAACTCCTGCCGTCACCACGCGGGGTTTCAGGGAAGATGAGATAGTGACAGTTGCCGGCCTTATAAATAAGGCCCTTGAGAATATTAATAATGACAGGATACTTTCAGATATCAGGGCTACTGTAAGGGAACTCTGTTCAAAGTTCCCTATATACCAGTATTTCAACTGATTTGAGCGGGGTATAATAGTTGTCCAGACCATCATGGCCTGAATATTTCATGGCAATAACAGATCTTGTAGCCAGGAGATCAACCTGCATTAGACGGCAGGTCGGGGCCATACTGGTCAAGGATAAAAGGATCCTGGCATCCGGTTACAATGGGGCGCCTTCCGGGCTCAGGCACTGTGAAGAGGTAGGGTGCCTCAGAGAAGATTCCTCTATACCTTCAGGTCAGAGACATGAACTGTGCAGGGGCCTGCATGCGGAACAGAATCTTATATTGCAGGCCGCCTACCATGGCATTTCAATAAACGGGTCAATTCTTTATTGTACTAACAAACCCTGTGTGATATGTACCAAGATGATAATCAATGCAGGTATCAGAAAGGTTTATTACCGTGAAGGATATGATGATCCTCTCTCGGATCAGATGCTGGCAGAAGCCAAACTCGAAATCGAAAGGTTGAGTATATGAAATGCCCCTATTGCTCCAATATCGAAAATAAGGTTATAGATTCAAGATTAAGCAAGGATGGCCGCACCATAAGAAGACGAAGGGAATGTCTTGAATGCGAAAGGCGTTTTACCACCTATGAAAAGCTTGAAGAGATACTGCCGATGGTTGTAAAAAAGGATGGCAGGAGGGAGCCATTCAGCCGTGACAAGATTATTGCCGGCATAAAAAACGCATGTCAGAAAAGGCCTGTCAGTATAACCATGATAGATGATTTTGTTGATTCCCTGGAGGTCTATTTTCAGGAGCTTGGAAAAAAAGAGGTGGAAAGCAAGGAGATAGGTGAGAAGGTTATTAACAGCCTTAAGGAATGGGATGAGGTTGCCTATGTCCGGTTTGCATCTGTTTACAGACAGTTTAAGGATATTAATGAGTTCATGGCTGAGCTGGAAGATATACTTAAAACCAGAAGAGAGGGAGGACATTAGCTCCTCTTTTTATCTATTTCCCATTAGTTGTCCCTGTTATTAACCCCTTTCCAGAAGATTAATTTGAACGATAAAGATACCATATATATGAAAAAGGCCCTTAAAATGGCAAAAAAGGGCCTTGGCCAGACATCACCAAACCCTGCTGTTGGCGCTGTTATTGTCAGAGACGGCAGGGTAATCTCGGAAGGCTACCACAAAAAGGCAGGCACAGCCCACGCCGAGGTGGATGCCATCTCAAACCTTAAGGGAAAAACAACCCCCCGCGATATCATTTATGTTACCCTTGAACCCTGTAATCATTATGGCAAAACTCCGCCGTGCACAAAGGCTATACTGGAAAGTGGCATAAAAAACGTGGTTGTCGGCATGAGGGACCCAAACCCGAATGTAAGGGGAAGGGGAATAGAGTATCTTAAAGAGAACGGGGTGAATGTAAGAACAGGGGTGCTAGAAAATGAGTGCATGGAACTCCTTGAATCCTTTACTAAATTCATAAATACAGGAAGGCCGTTTGTTATTGCAAAATCTGCGCTTACCCTTGATGGTTTTACAGCAACCTCAACCGGCCATTCCATGTGGGTTACAGGGGAAGAGGCAAGGCGGTATGTCCACCGGCTGAGGGCCAAGGTTGATGCTGTCATGGTAGGGGTTGGGACAGTAATAGCGGATGACCCTCTATTAACCTCAAGGCTGGCAGGGAAAAACAGCCGCAATCCCATGAGGATTATAGTGGATACAAGTCTTTCGATCCCGCCGGATTCAAGGCTTTTAAATGATGATGCAGGTGTAATGAACTATATCGTGATAGGGAAAAAAGTTGCCAGCGAGAAGGTAAAACGGGTTGAAAGAGACAATACCTCTGTTATAAGATGCACAGTAAAGGATAATCATATTGATCTGGCCGGGCTTATGGATGAACTCGGTAAAAAAAATATTACCTCAATACTGTTTGAGGGTGGGGCTGCTCTCATGGGTTCCATGATAAGGGAAAGGCTTATAGATAAATTTATGATATTCAAGGCGCTTAAGCTTCTGGGTGCAGATGACGGCATGCCTATGGCCAAGGGAAAGGGGCCCATTTGCATGGATGGCACACTGAAGCTTGATAGAACAAAAATAAGGAAGGTCGGCAGTGATATACTCATTACCGGTTATCCTGTCTATTGAAGGAAGATAGTATGTTTACCGGTCTTATAGAGGGCACAGGCAGAATCAATGATTCACACATATCAGGAGGGGATATGGATATCCTGATTATGCCCCTTTTTGATATGGGAGACTCACGGATTGGTGACAGCGTTTCTGTAAACGGTGTATGTCTGACGGTTACAGAGATAGATAACGGCCTTTTGCGGATGTATGCCTCAAGGGAGACTACCTCAAGGACAACCCTTGGGTCGCTATCGAGGGGAGACGAGGTAAACCTTGAGAGGGCGCTTAAACTCTCTGACAGGCTCGGAGGACACATTGTATCTGGTCATGTGGATGGCATAGGGATAATATCTGAAAAAAAGCAGGTCAAAAAATCATGGCTGATGGGTGTAAAGATTGATGAAGGGCTTTCAAGGTATACAATAGCAAAAGGCTCTATTGCTATTGACGGGGTAAGCCTTACGATTAATGTTTGTCAAACCGGCTATTTTGAGGTTAATATAATCCCTGAAACAGGGGCTTCAACAACCTTGCTCAAAAAGAGGCCCGGTGACAAGGTTAATATAGAGACAGACATGATTGCAAAGTATGTTGAAAGATTATTAATAAAGGAGAAGGCTGCTGAAAACCGACATGGCGCATCACCTATCAACATGGAGATGCTGGAGCAGTTCGGTTTTGGCAGTAATATAAAATGACAGTATCAAGAATTGAAGATGTTATAGAAGACCTTAAAAACGGTAAAATGATAATCCTTGTGGATGATGAAGACAGGGAGAACGAGGGTGATCTTACAATGGCTGCTGAAAAGGTTACCCCTGAGGCGATTAATTTTATGGCAAAATATGGCAGGGGGCTTATATGCCTTTCACTTGACCATCAACTGGTTGAAAAGTTGAAACTCCCCCTGATGGTAACTGAAAACAGGTCGCCCTTTAATACAGCCTTTACCGTATCAATAGAGGCTAGAGAGGGTGTGACCACAGGCATATCGGCTCATGACAGGGCAAAGACTATTCTAACAGCGATTAAGGATGATGCAAGGCCAGATGACCTTGTGCAGCCGGGGCATGTATTTCCCTTAAGGGCAAGGAAGGGCGGGGTTCTGTTCAGGACCGGTCAGACCGAAGGTTCTGTTGACCTTGCGAGGCTTGCAGGCCTTAAACCCGCCGGTGTTATCTGCGAGATCATGAATGATGACGGCACAATGGCAAGGATGCCTGATCTCATAGAATTTGCTGAAAGGCATAATCTTAAAATTGCCACAATCGCAGACATAATCGCCTACAGGATGAGAACAGAGTCCTTTGTTCATATCGTGGCTGAAACAGTGCTCCCCACACCATATGGTGAATTCAAGGCTTACGGGTTTGTCAATGATATTGATTCCCATGAACATCTTGCACTGGTCAAGGGAAAGATAGACCCTGACAAGGAGATACTGGTAAGGGTGCATTCACAGTGTCTTACAGGCGATGTGTTCGGATCATACAGGTGTGACTGCGGCGCCCAGCTTGCAAAGGCCATGAAGATAATTGAGGAGGAAGGTCTTGGTGTGATCCTTTACCTCCAGCAGGAGGGGAGGGGCATAGGGCTGGCCAACAAGCTTAAGGCATATGCCCTGCAGGACAAGGGGCGTGACACCGTAGAGGCCAATGAAGAGCTTGGATTCCAGGCTGACCTGCGTGATTACGGAGTGGGGGCCCAGATGCTTCATGCCCTTGGTGTTAGAAAGATGAGGATGATGACAAACAATCCGAAAAAGATTAAGGGTATTGAGGGCTACGGGCTGGTAGTATCGAGCAGGGTGCCTATTGAGTGTGAGCCCAAGCCTGAAAATATAAGATACCTGTTGACCAAGTGCCAGAAACTTGGTCATATGATGAAGATAGGTAAGGACAAAAAACAAACAACAGGAGAATAAGATGCCAAAAATCATTGAAGGGATCATATCTGCGGAGGGTTTCCGGTTTGCTATTGTAGTTAGCAGGTTTAATGACTTTATAAGTTCAAAGCTTGTTGAAGGAGCGCTTGATGCCCTGAAGAGGCACGGAGCAATTGAAGATCACATTACCCTTGTGAAGGTTCCAGGCGCCTTTGAAATCCCCATTGCCGCAAAAAGGCTAGCTACAAAAGGCGGTTATGACGCCATAATATGCCTGGGCGCTGTGATCAGGGGCGCTACTCCCCATTTTGATTATGTGGCCTCAGAGGTGGCAAAGGGGATTGCAGTTGTGTCTCTTGAAAGTGCTGTTCCGGTAACCTTCGGGGTGCTCACCACTGATAACCTTGAACAGGCTATTGAACGGGCAGGGTCAAAATCCGGGAACAAGGGCTGGGATGCAGCAATGGCCGCTATGGAGATGGCAAGCCTTTTCAAAAACATGAAGTAGCCGTTCAGGGCGGCAGGTATAAACAGATTTATAGAATGGGAAACAGAAGAAAAGCAAGGGAACTGGTGACCCAGGTCCTTTTTTTTATGGAATACAGCCCCGGTGATCCGGAAAAGAGTTTTGATCTCATATGTGAGAATTTTGATGCCCCTGAATCATTAAGGGCATTTTCGTTAGAGCTTGTAAAGGGTATATCAAAAAATCTGAACCATATTGACAGCCTTATAAAGGAGGCCTCTAAAAACTGGCGTCTCGAAAGGATGTCCAGGGTTGACAGAAGCATATTAAGGCTAAGCATCTATGAGATGCTCTACATGGAGAGTATCCCCTACAAGGTATCCATTGACGAGGCGGTTGAGCTTGGAAAGAAATATGGCACCGAGGAATCAGGCGCCTTTATCAACGGGGTTCTGGATTATATTTATATAAAATATTTGCAGGATAAAAACCGGAAATAAATAAGACGATGCGGCTTGACCTGAGATTTACATATCGCCCCCTTGAGGATCTGTTTTGCCAGGCAATTGTGATCTTTTCATTCAGCACAAATAACGGCCTGTCCGGTGCAGTAAAAAATATGGATAGGAAAATGGCCGGCAGCATAAGCACTATCATTAATGGGGCCATCTGGTCGGGAGAGAGCGGGGATAAGCTGCTTTTTGCAACAGAGGAGGCTATCAGGGCTGATAAGCTCCTCATATATGGCATGGGCAAGGAGTCAGACTACTCGATAGAGGTCATGAAAAGAGCGGCTTCAGACCTCTGTTCAACGCTGCAAAAAATTGGGATAAATGAATTCGGGTTCTATCTCCCTGTGTCAGAGAGGTTTGCGCCGGGATATATGATGCACCTTGAGACAGTGATAAAAACCCTTGCCAATGGTTATTTAAATAAATATAAGGATGATCCTGTGCCCGTGTTGAAGATGTATGTATGGGTTGACAGGGGGCACGCGGATGAGGTCGAAACCCTCTCAGGAAGCCTGAGAGAATTATATTCATCTGTATCTGATTTTTCAGTTATCCTGGATAAATATTCATGGGTCACAGATATGGAAACAGGTGAACAATCGGCTGGAATACTAATATAAAATTTAAAGATGGAGGCAGATTGTGAAATACAGCCCCGGAACAATAGAAAAGAAATGGCAGGATATCTGGGATAAGGCAGCCCTTTTTGAGGTAAAAGAGGAGCCGGATCGTGAGAAATATTATCTTCTGGAGATGTTCCCATACCCGTCGGGAAAAATACATATGGGTCATGTGCGAAACTACACAATAGGGGATGTCATAGCCAGATACAAGAGGATGAGAGGCAAGAATGTGCTTCATCCCATGGGGTGGGATGCCTTTGGCCTTCCCGCTGAAAATGCAGCGATTGATAATAATACCCACCCGGCCAGATGGACATATGCCAATATTGACCACATGAAGGGTCAGCTCAAGATGATGGGCTTCAGCTATGACTGGAAACGTGAAATCGCCACCTGTGACCCTGACTATTACAAATGGGAGCAGCTTGTTTTTATAAAGATGTTTGAAAAGGGGCTGGCATACAAGAAGAGAACAAATGTCAACTGGTGTGACCTGTGTCAGACAGTGCTTGCAAAGGAACAGGTTGAGGACGGCTGCTGCTGGCGCCATACAAACAGGGAAGTAACCATAAAAGAGATGGACAGCTGGTACTTCAAGATCACCGATTATGCAGAGGATATACTTGAAAAATGCGATAGCCTCACAGGGTGGCCCGAGCGTGTTATCACCATGCAGAAGAACTGGATAGGAAAAAGCTATGGCGCAATAATAAAGTTCCCGCTTGCTGATTCTGACCAGGTCATAGATGTCTTCACCACGAGGCCTGATACGGTTTATGGCGTGACATTCATGTGCTTTGCCCCTGAGCACCTGATGCTTAAGGATATGATAAGGGGGACAGCCCAGGAAAAGGATGTGCTTGCCTTTATAGAGCGCAACATGAAGATAGCGGGTTTTATCCGAACTGCCGAGTTTACCGAAAAGGAGGGGATATTTACAGGCAGGTATGCAATTAATCCCCTTACTAAGGAAAGGATACCCATATTTGTAGGAAATTTTGTGCTTGCCGATTATGGCACCGGCGCTATCATGTGCGTGCCGACCCATGACCAGCGTGATTTTGAGTTTGCGAAGAAATACAATCTTAAAAAGAGGGTGGTAATAAGCCCCGCTGACTCCATGCTTGATGCGGATACTATGACAAAGGCCTATGAAGGGCAGGGTATCCTTGTTAATTCAGGCAGGTTCAATGGGTTAACTAACCTTAAGGCCATAGAGGAGATATCCCTGTATCTCGAATCAGAGGGCATGGGCAGCAGAACAGTAAATTTCAGGATCAGAGACTGGAATATCTCAAGGCAGAGATACTGGGGCGCACCCATACCAATGCTGTACTGCGATAAGTGCGGTATTGTCCCTGTTGATGAAAAGGATCTGCCTGTCAGGCTTCCCATTGATAAGGAGCTGAGACAGGGCGGAGGTTCTCCTCTTCCGTTTGAACCTGATTTTTATGAAACAAGGTGCCCCAGATGTAACGGCATGGCGAGGCGTGAAACAGACACCATGGATACATTTGTGGAGTCATCATGGTATTTTGCCAGATATACAAACCCTCATTATGAAAAGGCGCCGGTTGATGAAAAGGGTGTAAGATACTGGCTCCCTGTGGATCAGTACATAGGCGGCATTGAGCATGCAATCCTGCATCTTTTATACTCAAGGTTTTATAGCCGTGTCTTAAAGGACCTTGGGTATCTCCATGTGGATGAGCCATTTAAAAACCTCCTGACACAGGGCATGGTGTGCAAGGAGACAGAGGAGTGTCCTGAGCACGGCTACCTCTTCCCGGATGAGGTAAAGGATGACAGATGCACAAAGTGCGGAGCGCAGGTGATAAGGGGCAGAAGTCTCAAGATGTCAAAGTCAAAAAAGAATGTTGTTGATCCTGCCCGTCTTGTTGATACATACGGGGCCGATACGGTGCGCATGTTCTGCCTATTTGCTTCCCCGCCCGAACGTGACCTTGAATGGAGCGATCAGGGAGTGGAGGGCGCATACAGGTTCCTTAACCGTGTTTGGAGACTTGTGGATGATAATCTGGATAAGCTTAAAAACACCCCGCGGGTGGATGAAGAAAAACTGACCGGAGAGCTTAAGGCGCTTAACCGGAAGATACATGAAACAGTAAAAAGGGTCACAAACGATATTGAAGACAGGTTCCACTTTAACACTGCCATAAGCGCTGTAATGGAGCTTATCAATGAAGTCTACAGATATATGAATGATGTAAATGAGATTGATGAAAGCTCATGGTCTGTAATAAGGGATGCTGCTGAAAAGACAGTTATTCTGCTTTCTCCGGTTGTGCCCCACATAACAGAAGAACTCTGGCACATGCTGGGTCATGAGGGTTTTCTTCTTGATGAGGGCTGGCCAGGGTACAATGAAGGCGCCCTTGAGAAGGATAAAAAACTTGTTGTTGTGCAGGTTAACGGCAAGGTCAGGAGCAAGATAGAGGTCTCTGCCTCACTTTCTGATAAAGAGATTGAGGAGAAGGCGCTCCAGGATGAAAAGGTCAAAGGCTTTATCGGCGATAAGAAGATCAGAAAGACTTTTGTTGTACAGCAGAAACTCGTTAATATAGTGATATAGGAAGGCTCTGGATGTATATTTCAAGGGTTGCATGCGCCTGTCTGATGCTGATAATGGCTCTATGCCTTGCCGCATGCGGTTACAGGTTCAGGGCAGAGGGAGAGCCTGTTGGCATTGAGCTCACAAGTATTGCCATACCCATGATAGAAAGCGCTGCCTCTATAAAGGGTTTTGAGGCGGACTTTACAACAGTCCTGAGAAACGAGTTCATAAGCCGCGGCAGGGCGCCTGTTAAGGACAAAAACAGTGCGCAGATGATACTTAATGTTGAGGTATACGAGATTATGACCCAGCCCTTGACCTATGATACAACAAAACAAGAGATCTCGGGCCGGGAGATTTTTCATGAAACAACAGGCGCAAGACGCCTGACGCTGCATCTTTCTGCAAGCCTTGTCAACAGATCAACCGGTGAGACTGTATGGAGCGAACCCTCCATAACAGAGGAGGCTGGTTTTGATATTACCTCAGACCCCTTGATCAACCGGAATCGTGAGAGGGATGCATTGCTAAAGATCGCAAGGATTGTATCAGGCAGAATATTTAACATGACTATGGAAAGATTCTGATGGCAAATGATCTTCAACCAGAGGATGTGACTCTTGCGCTTAAAAAGGGCAAGCTTGCCCCATTCTACCTCTTTTACGGGCCTAATGAATTTCTTATTGAAAAACTGATTGATAATATCCGTGAGAGATACATCCCTGAAAATGCAAGGGATTTCAACGTGGAGATCTGTTATGGCGGAGAGGTTAACCCTTCAGATGTAATAAACAGGGCGCAGTCAGTCCCATTTTTGTCATCAAACCGGCTGATAATCCTTAAACGAACAGATGCATACAGGGCAGAACAGCTCAATAAATTTGTCCCCTACCTGGAAAAACCTGTAGATTCGACCTGCCTAATATTTCTCTCTGAAAAGACCGATTTTAAAAATAAATTCTACAAGACCATCAGGGGCGCTGGGCTTGCAGTAAACTTCAGCGAGCTGAAGAATTTTCAGGTGATCCCCTGGATACAGGCAACCGCCCGTGATATGGGGCTCAACATTGACCGCGATGCATGCGCATTTTTACAGGATATAACAGGCGGGGGCTTAAGAAAAATATATGGCGAGCTTGAAAAATTAAAAATTTCATTCGGAGATAAAAAGGTAAATGAGTCTGATGTAAAGGAGCTTGCCATTAACAGCAGGATGTACACCATTTTTGAGCTGATGGATGCACTGTCTGAAAAAAGGACAGCCGAGCTCCTTTCTGCATTATCAAGGTTTCTTGACGAGGAGGATAAAAAGGCCGCTCCTCTGCAGATCATAGGGATGCTTAACAGGCAGATAGGTTTGTTATGGCAGGCAAGTATACTGGCCTCAGAGGGTAAAGGGGCAGGTGAAATAGCGTCAAAACTGGGGATCGCACCCTTTTCAGCAGAAAAGCTTGTAAAACAGGCAAGGCACTGGAGCGTCAAAGGGCTGAAAAAGGGGATTTCTTTGCTTTATGAAACAGACAGGTTGCTCAAGTCGGGCTCAAGGCCAAGGCCTGTTCTCGAGAACCTGTTTCTGTCTCTTGTAAAAAACTGATCAGGATGCAGAAATCTGGTTAATCTGACGTGCAAGACGGGATATCTTACGGGAAGCTTTTTTCTTATGAAACACACCTTTGGAGGCGCTTTTTTGAATAATTACAGTAGCTTTTCTAAGCGCTGCAACAGCTTTTTCCTTGTTGTTTTCAGCGGCTGCTTCCCGGACCTCTTTTACGATATTCTTGGAACGGGTTTTATAGCCCATGTTCCTGAGTCTTCTGTTTTCACTCTGTTTTGCCCTTTTGAGGGCTGATTTATGATTTGCCAAATTAAACACTCCTGTTGTTAAGATTTTTAAACATTCTTTTTTAATTAAATAGAGTATTGCTGTCAAGATAAAAAATGGAAATAAATAGATTAATAAAAAAAACAGATAACATGGAAAAAAGCCATATGGGGCGCGCTGCCGGCGTTGTCTCCTTTTTTACAATGATAAGCAGGGTGCTTGGCCTTATAAGGGACATGGTTATAGCATCCTTTTTCGGGGCCACCATCTCTGCTGATGCCTTTATTGTGGCATTCAGAATCCCCAACATGCTCCGCAGGTTTACAGCCGAAGGTAATATGACTATTGCCTTTATACCGGTCTTTACCGAGTACCTGAAAACAAGGTCAAAAGAGGAGGCCTTTGAACTCGCAAGGGTCATTTTTACCCTTCTCTCCATTATCCTTGTAATAATCACCATTGCAGGCATCCTGTTTTCGCCCTGGATAGTAAGGATTATGGCCTATGGTTTTGGCAGTGAAGGCCCAAGGTATGAACTAGCTGTGCTTCTTACCAGAATAACATTCCCTTATGTCTTTCTTGTGAGCCTTGTTGCATTATTTATGGGTATCTTGAACAGTCTAAAGCACTTTGCAGCGCCCGCAGCTTCACCCATATTCCTGAACCTTGGTATTATTGGAGGCGCCTGTCTGATATCTCCTTATCTTTCAGTACCTGTAGCCGGTCCAACAATAGGCATATTAATTGGCGGCATACTCCAGGTGCTGCTCCAGATTCCATGGTTATATAAATATGGAGTTTCGTTAAAGCCCCTCTGGAAGCCTGGTCATCCTGCTGTAAAGAGGATAGGGCTGCTTATTCTGCCGGCCCTGTTCGGGTCAGCGATTTATCAGTTCAATCAGATGGCCGGTACACTTCTCTCATCATTACTTCCGGGCGGCAGCATTGCATGGCTTAATTATGCAGACAGGCTTGTTGAACTTCCGCTTGGTATTTTTGCGATTGCCATCAGTACCGCCTCTTTGCCATCACTGTCCAGAAATGCAGTTGAAAAGGATAACAGGGCCTTTATAGACACCCTTGATCATGCCCTCAAAATTACATTTTTTGAGGCCCTCCCTTCAATGGCAGGCCTCATTATTTTAGGAAAACCGATTATCCGGCTTTTTTTTCAACATGGGGCCTTTGATGCAATTTCAACCGATATGACCGCAAGCGCCCTTGTCTATTACTCAGTAGGGCTATGGGCCTTTTCGGGTGTCAGGGTTATTGTTTCTGCCTTTTATGCGCTGCAGGATACCTGCACGCCTGCAAAGATATCGGTTGTTACGTTTATAGCATATCTTGTATCAGGTCTGTTATTGATGTCACCTATGAAGCATAATGGCCTGGCACTGGCCCTTTCAATATCCTCTGCTATAAATTTTACATTGCTGGTATTTTTTCTTAAAAAAAAGATGCCTCAATGGAGTCTTATGCCAGTGCTTCTCTCAATATCAAAGATATTTGCTGCAACAGCAGTAATGAGCGCCTCGGTTATATTGCTCAATATGAATCTGTTTTCCAGTACAACAAACCCCGGTAAGCTGGTTCTAATTCTACAGGTAATGTCAATGGTAATAGTGGGGATTTTTATCTATCTCATTGCGTCATGGATATTCAGGTGCAATGAGGTGGGTATTTTGACAAGGTTGATAAATAGAAAAAGATAATGTAGAAGGGGCACTCCGCTCTTGACCGCCATAGCCTTAGGCCAAGGATAACTGTGCCCCCAAAATGTTAACACTATTTTACAGAGGCAAGTATCTCCTTGCCAAACTCCATAAAATCGCTCCTCTTCATAAGATCATAATCCTGCATGCCCATTTCACTCATCATCTTGAATTCCTTCGGCTCAAGCAGGCTTAAGGTTATCCTCCCGTTAAAACATCTGCCAGGAACGCCGGTGACCCCGGTCATAACTGAAAGGTGGCCATCAATAAGCTGTTTTACATTTTCAGGCCCTGTAGGTTTTTTCATGTTGCCCTGTACGCAGAAGAAACCCCTGATCCTCTCTTTTAAAGTCTCCTTATTTTTTGCCAGGTAATCCTGCATCTCCTGAGATACCTTACCCGATCTGATAGAGCCGCCCACAACTATATGGTCATATTTAGAGGGGTCAGGGTTTTCACGCACATCAAATACATCCGCTATGCCGCCCATACCCTCTGATATCCATACACCAGCGTCACGGCTTGAACCGCACCATGTGCTGTATATAACAGCCCATTTTTTGTCCGACTTTTTGGGGTAAAATTCAAGGGCTGCTGCCTTGTCTGCTATTGCTATTGCACCTAATCCAATTACTCCTGCCTTGATAAAATCACGTCTTTCCATAAATCTAGCCTCCTGAAATAAAAAAGATTATTCTGTTCTTTCGTTCTGTTTATTATTCCTCTTCGGTTGCCACTCCTCGTCATAAAGCGCCCTTTGGGCATCTTTAAGGCTGCTGATAATCTCTATATGCTGCGGACATTTCTCTTCGCACTTACCACATTCAATACAGTTTGCGGCATTCTGGTCCGGCGGGACCATTGTATTATACATTATGACAGGCATATCATCCTTGAACATTACAACATCATTGTACAGGGAAAATATCATGGGGATATTAACGCCATTTGGGCAGGGCATGCAGTAGTTGCAGCCTGTACAGCCTACAGCCATAATATCTTTATAGGCCTTAACCACCCTCTCTATAATCCCAAGCTCCTTTTGGGTAAGGCTATCCGGCTTGAACTCATCAGCAACCCTGATATTTTCCTTGAGCTGCTCCATTGTGGTCATGCCGCTTAATATTACAGATACCTCCGGGTGATTTGCCACCCACTTGAGCCCCCACTCTGCCGGGCTGCGTTTAATCTCTGCCCTGTCCCATATTTGCTGAATCGTCTCAGGTATCCTCTGTGTAAACCTGCCGCCCCTCAGGGGTTCCATCACTATAACGCCAATACCCTTTGATGCTGCGTACCTCAAACCCTCTTTGCCTGCCTGATAGTTTTCATCAAAAAAATTATACTGGATCTGGCAAGCTGCCCAGGGGTAGGCATCTATTATCTCCCTGAAGGTATTAAGTGTATCGTGAAATGAAAAACCCGCATGCCTTACCCTGCCATCCCTCTGCATCCTGTCAAGGAAGTCAAAGACCTTAAGCCCCTTTGCCTTTTCCCATGTCTCTTTTACAAGGCCATGCAGGAGATAAAAATCAAGATGGTCTGTGTCCAGCCTTTTTAGCTGTTCATCCAGAATACGGTCAAAATCATCATGCTTCTGGATCATCATGACAGGCGATTTTGTGGTGATAATAAGTTTATCCCTACTGCCCTTTATTGCTTTGCCAAGTATGAGCTCGCTGTTTCCTGCATGATACATGTATGCAGAGTCAAAGTAATTTATTCCATGCCCTATGGCATATTTGATAAGGTCAAGGGCCTTTTCCTCGTCTACAGCCCTCTGTCTTTCTATAAAATCTTTCGGGGGATTCTTCTGTTCAAGCATTGGGAGCCTCATGCATCCCATGCTCAAGATTGATGCCTCATATCCTGTACTGCCTATTTTTCTGTATAGCATTTGAGAACTCCCTTAATAAATTCAGGAGAAAAATTAATGAATGGGGCCTGTTTTGTCAAATAAATTCGAAATTCATGCTGATTAGATGCAGTAATGTAAAAAAAAGATGAAAAGAAAAAAGATTTTGCCTGTTTTATGTATTTAGTGGTAATACAAAAAGGGCCTTACCTGATTTTAAACAAAAAGCCATACTTTTTTCTTTTGATCATGCCATTTAGCGATGCTGGCAATGTTGCCATTTTAGATAAATGGCTTTTGGAGATATCTTATGCGTTCAGGATATTATGCACATAGTAAACAAACCTTAGAAGAACATCTTCAGTGTGTTGCGGAGCTTGCAAAAAATCATGCTGAAAAGATTGGGATGGGTAATTATGGAGAATTGCTGGGACTACTACACGATTTTGGAAAATATAGTAGCGAATTTCAAAAATATCTTTCGGATGCTATAAAAAGTAATGATAAAGATTTTGATCCTGATGAAGACGAAGATTTTGAAAATGTGGATGAAAGAAGAGGCAAAATAGATCATTCAACTGCCGGCGCCCAGTATCTTGTAAAATATCTAAATAAAATAGCAAATAAATCCAGTTCATGTAGAATAATCGGTGAGATTCTTTCTGTTTGCCTGGTTTCACACCACTCTGGCCTTATTGATTGCATAAAGACGGACAACAATGGCACATGGGATTCATATTCAAAGCGTTTATCAAAAGATGATGTCAAAACACATTTAAGTGAGTGCATCAAGGGGGTTGATAAGTCGGTTTTCAATAAGATAAACAAAATTATTTCAATAAAATCCTTTGCCAAGCCTTTTGAGGAAATAGGCCGCCAGATTATATGTTCATCTCCAGAGAAGAGCCCGAATTCTATTATTGCTCAGTTCAATTTGGGGCTACTCATACGAATTTTATTTAGTACTCTTATTGATGCAGATCGTCAGGATACAGCCGATTCAGAAAATCAGAAAATGAAAAGATATCGGCTTAAAGGCAGTTACAAGTCATGGGATGTATTAGTTGAACGAATTGAAAAAAAGTATAAGACATTTGAGAAAAAAAACCGAGTCGATGAAATCCGGAATGAGGTGGCAGAAAATTGTTTTTTTGCGGCTGACAGAGATAAAGGTTTGTTTACTCTAACTGTGCCTACAGGGGGAGGTAAAACCCTTGCCAGCTTGCGTTTTGCCTTGCATCATGCCAAAAAGCATGAGATGAACCATATATTCTATATAGTCCCATTTACTACCATCATTGATCAGAATGCTCAAATTGTCCGGGAAATCCTTGAACCGGCAGATTGCCCTGAAGATGCAGGAAAGGTTCTTCTTGAACACCATTCAAATATAGGGGCAGAGAAACAGACCTGGAAGGAGAAGCTTTTAACAGAGAACTGGGATGCTCCGGTTATTTTTACAACAATGGTTCAGTTTCTCGAAGCCTTTTTCGGGGCTGGAACTCGAAACGCCAGAAGGATGCACCAGTTAGCAAAAGCAGTCATTATATTCGACGAAATACAGACCCTGCCAATAAAGTGTGTTCATATTTTCAATAACGCTGTCAATTTTCTAGTAGACCACTGCGGAAGCACGGTTGTCCTCTGCACTGCAACACAGCCACTTCTTGGTGATGTAGATGAAAAGAAAGGCAGATTAAAACTTTCCAAGAATAATGAGTTGGTGCCAGATGTAACTAGACTGTTTAACGAACTGAAGAGGGTTTCTGTTAATGACCGGCGCAGGCCAGGAGGATGGACTTCCACCGAAATTGCAGAACTTTCTTTTGATCAAGTAAAAAAGGAAGGTAATTGTCTTGTAGTGGTTAATACAAAAAGGCCGGGCCGTGTTATCTTTGAAGAAGTTAAAAATAAAGGTTTTGAGGTTTTTCATTTGAGTACGGGGATGTGCCCTGTACACAGAAAGAAGACACTCAATCTAATTCGACAAAGGCTAGAGGATCAAAAGCCCATAATCTGTATCAGCACACAATTGATTGAAGCTGGCGTTGATATAGACTTTCGTTCAGTTATTCGCCTTTTAGCCGGGCTGGATTCTATTACACAGGCCGCTGGTCGCTGCAACAGGCATGGTAGCCCTATAAAAGGGAATGTATTTATTGTTAATGCCGCAGAAGAAAATCTTGCACATCTAGATGAAATTAAAGTCGGACAGGAGAAATCAAATCGCGTTCTTGATGACTATAAAACCGACCCAGTAAAATATGACAACGATGCAATCGGTCCAAAGATGCTGGAATGGTATTATAAAAACTATTTTTACGACAGAAAGGATATTATGGATTATCCTGTTGATGCCTTCCGAAAGGACACCATATTGAATATGCTTTCAACAAATTCTCTTGCGGTTTACGATTATAGCCGCAGCCACAATAAATTGCCTGAAATAAATCTCAGACAATCATTTATGTCAGCGGCCAAGCATTTCAAGTCTATTGAAGCACCGAGTCAAAGCGTTATTGTAAAATATGACTGTGAAGGAAAAGAGCTTGTAGCTCAGCTTTGCGGGGCATTCGAGATTGAAAAGCAGTATGCACTGATTAAAAAAGCACAGCAGTTTTCAGTAAACCTATACCCACATGAATTTGAGGAACTAACTTCTCAGGGTGCCCTACATCCTGTACAGGAAGGAACAGAAATATTTTATCTGGATCATCAATATTATAGTAAAACAACCGGCCTTTCTCTGGAGCCGGTAGAAAAGGAGGAACAATTTGAAGATGAATGCATTACCTAAAAACACGATCGAATTCAGATTATGGGGCAGATATGCTCTTTTCACTGACCCGATTACCAAGATCGGAGGCGAAAAATGTTCATATCATCTGCCTACCTATGAGGCGATTAAAGGTGTATGTAAGTCCATTTACTGGAAGCCTACAATTATCTGGATTGTGGATGCAGTACGGGTAATAAAACGCATCCGTACACAAACAAAAGGTACAAAGCCGCTTGATTTTAGCAGCGGTAATACACTGGCAATTTATACCTTCCTTTCTGATGTGGAATATCAGGTCAGAGCTCATTTCGAGTGGAATGAACATCATACAGCACTTAAGGGAGACAGAATTGATGGCAAACACTTTGCCATAGCAAATAGGATGCTGGAGCGTGGGGGAAGGCAGGATATTTTTCTCGGTACTCGTGATTGCCAGGGTTATGTGGCTCCTTGTGCGTTCGGTGAAGGCCTAGGCGCATACGACGATGATGAGGAAATAGCATATGGGCTTATGTTTCACGGTTTTGATTATCCAGACGAAACCGGAGGAAATGAGCTGTATGCCAGGTTCTGGTACCCTGTATTAAAAAGAGGGATTCTCTTTTTTGAACGACCTGAAGAATGCAGATACAAGAAACTGGTTCGGCAGATGACCCCAAGGAGTTTTGGTAAAGACAATATAAAATCGGTTTGCCAAGAAGCTGAGGAAATGGAGGTGGCTTTATGAGTTGGTTACAGAAATTATATGAAACATATGAAAAATGTTCAAAGCATGTACCTGATCCACCAAATCCTATCGCACATACAACACAGATGGCTCATATAGAGATAATTATTGATAAAAATGGCAATTTTAGACGTGGGCGCTCTAAAGTTCTTGAAAAAAAAGATGATCAGAAAACACTCATTCCCTGTACAGAAGAGTCTGGAGGTCGTTCTGGCATAAAACCAAAAAACCATCCACTGTGTGATAAATTGCAATACATTGCTGGAGATTATTTAAAATATGGAGGTAAAGTAACTAGAGGCTTTGCAAAAGCACCGTCAGAACCTCATGATGATTTTTTAAAATTACTGAGTGAATGGAACAAAGCTACTTCTCATCCAATGGTCAATGCAATTTATACATACCTTAAAAAGGGTACTGTAATTGCTGATCTTATTTCAGATGGATTATTGCCGGTAAATGGAGAAATTGTTTCAGAATCATATGATGGTGACAAAAAAGATGCCCATCCGATATTTAGGGCACTTCCGCCTGGTCAAGTACCTATGGATGCCTTTGCGCGTTTTCGTGTTGAAGGCGATAAATTAGAGACCGCAACTTGGGACTCAGAAACTTTAAAAGAATCTTGGATATCATTTAATAAAACTCTCATTAAAAAAGAAGGTTTTTGTTATGTCACTGGAAATGAAAAAGATAAAATTGCAGACAATCATCCTGCTAAATTGCGACATGATGCTGATAAAGCAAAATTAATTTCTTCAAATGATTTTACTGGATACACGTTTATGGGAAGATTTCTGGACTCAGATCAAGCAGCTGGTGTCTCATATGAAGTTACTCAGAAGGCCCATATCGCATTGCAATGGCTTATACGTAGGCAAGCATTCAGAAACGGTGATCAAGTATTTGTTGCATGGGCTACATCTGGCAAACTAATTCCTGACCCTTGCGCTAATTCCTGGGATTTTCTTGGTGAAGAATTACAAATACATGACTCTCAATCAGAAGTCGGGGATGTTGGTCAAGCCTTTGCAAGGCGCTTTATAAGAAAGCTTGCAGGATATAAAGCCGACATATCAGATACCGAAGATATTGTTGTAATGGGGCTTGACTCTGCGACACCCGGTCGAATGGCCATAACCTTTTATAGAGAGCTTACCGGTTCAGAATTCCTTAAAAGAATAGAAAAATGGCATACTGATTTTGCATGGCTTCAGAATTATGGGAAGGATAAAGAGTCCAAAAATCAGATCATTTTTGTGGGCGCCCCTGCACCCAAAGATATTGCATGGTGTGCCTATGGTAAAAAAGCAGAGGGTAAAAATGGTGTCAAACTTCTCAATGCTACCATTGAGCGTCTGATGCCATCGATCATTGATGGAAGGCCGGTTCCTCGTGATCTGGTTGAACAGTGTGTAAGGCGTGTTTCAAATAGGGCCGGACTAGAACCATGGGAATTTGAAAAGTGCTTAGGTATAGCGTGTTCGTTATATAAGGGTTTTAATATTGAAAGGAGGTATGTAATGGGATGTGAAGATGATAGAAATACAAGGGATTATCTCTATGGCAGGCTTTTAGCTGTTGCAGAAAAGATGGAAGGCATGGCGCTTTATTTGGCCGCTGAAAAGCGTGAAACCACCGCTGCCAGATTAATGCAGCGATTTGCCGATAGACCCTATTCGACATGGCGTACAATTGAAACAAGCCTAACGCCATATAAATCAAGGCTTAATGCAAAGATGCCGGGGTTGCTTAGTGGTTATATGGAATTGTTAGACAATATTTGCGGTAAATTTAACGCTGATGATTTTACAAAAGACAGCAGGTTAAGTGGTGAGTTTTTACTTGGCTACCATTGCCAGCGTAAATGGCTCAACGAACACAAGAGGGAAAAAGGGCAATGGGTACTTAAAAAAGTAGAAGATAAAGATGATCAGGAAATTGAACCAGATGAGTACATATAATTCAAAAGGAGGAATCTATAATATGACAACTTTGAGTAAAAAGATCGATTTTGCAGTTATTATAAGTGTGAAAAATGCCAACCCAAATGGCGATCCATTAAATGGGAACCGCCCACGTACTGATTATGATGGTTTTGGCGAGATTACAGATGTATGTCTTAAACGTAAAATAAGAGACAGACTACTTGAGAAGGGAGAGAATATATTTGTTCAATCAGATGACAATAAAAAAGATGATTATCCAAATCTTAGGAAAAGGGCTGAAGCGGTATTAGGTGATATGAAAAATGTCCCTGATATTAGAAAGCAAGCCTGTGCGACATGGTTTGATGTTAGGGCATTTGGGCAAATATTTCCCTTTAAGGCTTCCAACAAGAAGGGAAAGAAAATGGAATCCGAGGATACTTCTGGAAGCGGGGAAAGTGCAACTGGTGTATCCATAGGGATAAGAGGCCCTGTCACAATACACCCGGCCTTTAGCGTTGAGGATGTCAGCGGTCATATTATTTCAGAGCAGATAATAAAATCCACCAGCCTGGAGGGTGATGGAATAAACAGACAACCCGATCAAATGGGAATGAAACATCGTATTGGGAAAGAGGCAATCTATGTCACTTTTGGCAGTATGAACCCCCAGCTTGCAGAAGCCACAGGTTTTTCAGATGATGATGCACAAAAAATAAAAGAAGTGCTTCCAAAACTTTTTGAAAATGATGCCTCCTCAGCAAGACCTGAAGGAAGCATGACAGTTAAAAAAGTTATCTGGTATGAGCATAACTGTAAGGCAGGACAATATTCCTCAGCTAAGGTGCATAACTCACTTACGGTGAAGCCTGATGGAAGTTACACTATAAATAAATTGGAAGATTTATCACCTGAAGAGATTGATGGTTTTTAATATTTTAAACAGATTGTTAGAGGCACCTGAAAGCATCTTTTTTACAACGCCTTTTTAAAAGAAAACGAGGTAATCATGCCCAGTCAAAAAGAGAATGATTCATTAAGGCTTATCCCGGCACATGGCGGATACCGTGAGTTAAGATCATACCAGATGTCCGAGATTGTGTATGATGCCACTGTGGTGTTCTGTGACAGGTTTATCTCAAAGTTTTCCCGCACCCATGACCAGATGGTTCAGGCGGCTCGTAGCGGGAAGCAGAACATTGCAGAGGGATGCATGGCAAGCGGCACATCAAAAAAGACAGAGCTTAAACTCATTGGCGTGGCAAGGGCAAGCCTTGAGGAGCTGTTGCTTGATTACCAGGATTTTTTAAGGCAAAAGGGGTTCTCGCTTTGGGAAAAAGAAAACCCGGCTGCAAAAAAGGTTAGGGGGCTTTGTTATGAAAAGAATAGGTCGTATAGGACGTATAAGCCCTATATTGAAAGCAGTTCCGAGGAAGTTGCTGCCAACACCATTGTTTGTGTTATCCACCAGACCAACTACCTTCTTGACCAGCAGTTAAGAACCCTTGAGAAAGATTTTCTGGAAGAGGGCGGTTTTACCGAACGGCTGCACCGGGTGAGAACAGAGGCGCGAAAATGGAACAAGACCAGATAATTTACTCCGAGGATGACCTTTTACCCCTTTCAGGTTTGCAGCATATGATCTTTTGCAGGAGGCAGGCAGCCCTTATCCATATTGAGCAGGCCTGGGCTGAAAACCTGCTTACAGCCGAAGGCAGGATCATGCATGACAAGGTGCATGAAGGCGGAAGCGAATCAAGGGGTGATGTCAGGATTGAATATGCAGTGCCTTTGCGATCCTTAAAGCTGGGGCTGATTGCCAAGGCCGATGTTGTTGAGTTTCACAGGGTAAATAATCCTGAAGATGGTCACATGTTAAAATGGCAGCCCTTTCCTGTGGAGTACAAGCATGGCAAACCAAAAAAGGACAATTCTGACAAGGTGCAGTTGTGCGGCCAGGCCATGTGCCTTGAAGAGATGCTGAATGTAAGGATATTGCAGGGGGCCTTGTTTTACGGGGCAATCAGGCGGCGGGAGGATGTTGTTTTTGATGATGAATTAAGACAGTTCACCAAAGGTGTGGCAAGGGAGTTCCATGAACTTGTTGCAGAAGGTGTCACACCAAAGGCGGTGTATTCAAAAAAATGCGATAACTGCTCCATGTCTGACCTATGCCTGCCAAAGACAGTCAGCAAAAACCGGATGATAAAAAATTACTTGAAAGAGATGGTGGTTGAGAAATGAAAAGACATCTGAACACCCTGTTTGTAACAACCCAGGGGGCATACCTCAATAAAGAGGGTGAGACAGTGGTTGTGCATGTGGAAAAGGAGGTGAAACTCAGGCTGCCAATACACACCATTGGCGGGATAATATGTTTTGGCAATGTTATGTGCAGCCCGTATTTATTGGGCTTTTGCGCTGAAAGGGATGTTGCTGTCAGCTTTCTCACTGAAAATGGCAGATTTCTTGCCAGGGTGCAGGGGCCAGTATCGGGCAATGTGCTATTAAGAAGGGAGCAATACCGAAGGGCTGATAACCCGGAGGCAACAACAGGCATAGTAAAATCCATATTGACCGGAAAGCTTGCCAACAGCAGGACAGTGCTCAAAAGGGCATTAAGGGATCACCCTGATAAAATAAATGTGGAGGCAGTAAAAGAGGTTGCAGACAAATTAGGATATTCCCTTGATCGTCTGCAGGAGGATCTCCCCCTTGATGTGTTGAGGGGAATAGAGGGCGAGGCTGCAAGGGCATATTTCAGCGTATTTGATCATCTGATAACTACGCAGAAAGATGAATTCTATTTCAGGGAACGCAGCAGAAGGCCTCCCCTTGACCGCGTAAACTGCCTGCTTTCATTTATCTACACTATTGTGCTGCATGATGTGCGGTCTGCCCTTGAGACAACAGGGCTTGACCCGGCTGTCGGCTTTTTGCACAGGGACAGGCCTGGCAGGCCTGGCCTGGCGCTTGACATGATGGAGGAATTCAGGCCATTTCTGGCAGACCGTATGGCCCTATCAATGATAAATCTTAACCAGGTAAGGCCTGAAGGGTTTACCACAGCAGAGTCCGGCGCAGTAATTATGGATGATGAAACCAGAAAGGCGATCATTACCAGCTATCAGAAGAGAAAGCAGGATACTATTGATCACCCTTATCTGAATGAAAAGGTTACTATTGGTATATTGTTTTATACCCAGGCCCTGCTTATGGCGAGATTCCTGCGCGGTGATATAGACGGGTATCCGCCATTTATATGGAGGTGAAAGAGTATGCTTGTGGTGGTTTGTTATGATGTGGATACAACTGATCCTGAAGGGCCTCGCCGCTTAAGGCATGTTGCAAAGACCTGCAAGGATTATGGTCAAAGGGTTCAGTTTTCTGTCTTTGAATGCCAGGTGGACCCGGCACAGTGGACAGCGCTTAAACAGAAGCTGATAAATAAGATAGATGAGAATACAGATAGTTTGAGGTTTTATTTTTTGGGTGCAAACTGGAGGAACAGGGTTGAGCAGGTGGGGTTGAAAAAATCCTATGACCCTGATGAACCGATGATAGTCTGAGTGTCTGCGAACCTGTAGCTAAAAAAAATGGTAATGACCTAAACCCTTTAAGGAGAAGGGTTTTAACGGTTTTTATCAGAGGGTGGTTCGCAGGGTAAAAAAAGCCATAATATTAACAGGTTATTGATAAGCTCTTTGAAAACTAAATATTTTTTTGACATTTTTTATTTGGTTCGCAGAATATGGTTGGATATTAATGAAATATCAGTAAGTTATAGTTGTACAGTCGCTCCCCATGCGGGAGCGTGGATTGAAACATTGCTACCAAATCCAACTTTGCTCCCAGGCCAGTCGCTCCCCATGCGGGAGCGTGGATTGAAACAAAAACTAAAACAAAGATGTTGAAAATATTTAAAGTCGCTCCCCATGCGGGAGCGTGGATTGAAACAATTTCAGTTGCCT
>CAYWRH010000005.1:0-70700 GCA_964460435.1 uncultured Desulfatiglans sp. | reverse complement strand
CTCTATAAATATGTGAAGTTTTTATTGATCTTTTTATAGATATTTTTTATGAATGCTTGCGATAAAAAAATTATCAGCTTTTTTATCAGACCTGCATCAAATAAAAGGCGCTGCCTATTTCCGGTTTTAAGCAGTAATAGTCTTAGGATTAATTAGGGTAAATTATTATCAACCTTATAGTCAGGGGGATTATATGCAGTGGTATTATGAAGGCTCTCAGAAATCAGTTGGCCCAATAAGCGAGGAGGAATTCCGGACCCTGATCAAGAATGGGACAATTACAAATTCGACACTGGTCTGGAACTCCACTATGACCGATTGGAAAAGATATGGTGAATTGAACGGTTCCTCAGCTGAAAACAGTGGCCGCGCCACATCGGTCTGCGCTGAATGCGGGAGGGGTTTTTTAAGGGAAGATATGATTAAATATGGTGATTCATGGGTATGTGCCCAGTGTAAGCCCGTATTCATACAAAAATTAAAAGAGGGTGTGACAGTCAGACATATGAATTATGCTGGTTTCTGGATAAGGTTCGGGGCCAGTATCATAGACGGCATTATTACCGGTGTTGTGAATGTTATGATAAACATTGGTTTTGGTGCAATGGCCGCGGTTGTATCATCCTCAGGTGACTCAAAAAACGCCATTATCTTTTCGGCAATCAGCACCCTGCTGAGCCTGTGCATTGCTATCGGCTATGAAACCTTTTTTACTGGGAAATGGGGTGCCACTATCGGTAAAATGGCATGCGGTTTAAAGGTTGTGACACCTGAAGGAGATAAGGTGACCTATTCAAGGGCATTTGGAAGATATTTTGCAAAAATAGTAAGCTCCCTAATCCTGTTAATCGGGTATATCATGGCCGCATTTGATGATGAGAAACGGGCTCTTCATGACAGGATCTGTGATACGCGTGTAGTCAGAAAGTAGATTTAAAGGTTGCTGAATTGATCAGATGTACTAATTGCGCAGCATCTCTGCCTGATGAACATATAAACAGCCAGGGCTTTAACCCATGCCCTATCTGCCGTTCCCTGATCAGGGCAGATGTCTTTCCGGCAGCCTATGAAACTCCTGCCGGAGGGACATCCGGTGAACGGCTTCTTGTGGATAATGAATCAAGCTGTTTTTTTCATCAGAATAAACAGGCAGTAACAGCCTGTTCACAATGCGGACGATTCCTGTGTGCCCTTTGTGACATTGATTTTAATGGTCAGCACCTGTGCATATCATGTATAGAAAGCGGCAAGAAAAAAGGAAAAATCAGCAAACTGCAAAACAAAAATTTTCTTTACGATAATATTGTATTAGGTATGGCAATATTACCGGTCTTTACCTTCTATCTGCCTGTTATCACAGCCCCGGCCACCATATTTTTAGCCATAAAATACTGGAATAAAACCTCCGGCATTATGAAAAGAGGCCGGTTTCGAATAGTGGTTGCACTGATGATAGCATTAATGGAAATTGTTGGTATTGTTTTATTTGTTTATATACTTATTAATCATTCCCCCATGTTTAAAAAGTGAACCGTGATATAATGCCTGACAAGAATAATCCATACAGAAAACTCCATGGGAGCACTTTTTTTGAAAGCAACGGGCTCTATACCGGACAGGATCATCTCCTGTCTATCCAAAATCATTTTTTTACAGAAGAATATCTGAGATTTTACTACAGGGATATACAGGCCATAATCACCAGAAAAACTATAGCAGGAAAAATGATAAATATTTGTCTGTTGATTGCCCTTACGCTTTTCCTGATTCCTGCCTTTCTACTTTCCGGCGGATGGGTAGTCTTTTTTACAATATTATCATCAATCATCTTTGTTTTCCTGATTATAAATCTGATAAAGGGGCCAACAGTTCACTGCCATGTTCAAACCCTTGTCCAGACAGCAAGGTTAAACGCAATTAAAAGGATGAGGGGAGCAGAAAAGGTCATTTCACGACTTAAATCCTTTATTGAAGAGAGCCAGGGGATATTACCGCAGGGATATATTAAAAATCAAACCGCTGATGACTATTCATACAGGGTAATAATGGAAAAGGGTATTGAACTGAAACACGAAAAAGGCACCTTTCACCTGATACTCTTCTCTTTTCTTATATTAAGCACAGGCTTTATTATCCTTGATATCTTTTCCCCAAGCCTGATTTCATCTCTTTTATCAGGAGCAATTAATCTTGGGATTGGGGCAATTCTCATCATCTCATTAAGAAAACAGCACCGGAGTGACATATATAAAAGCATTAAAATCATGACATGGTCAGTCACAGGGTATCTTGCCATCAGGTATGTTTTTAGCTATTTGTTGTTAATGTTCACAACCCTTATTAACCCAAATATAGCTAATAACCAGTATGAGATATTCAAGAAGGCTGCCTCGCTTGCCCCTTTGGAACACCCCTGGATATTGGGGGTATCTATTTTTTTTATGTTCCTGACAATTGGCATTGGAATAACAGGTATTATTTTGACTTTGGTATTCCGCAAAGAAAATGGTAAAAAACCCACTTATATTGATATTAATGGAACAGTAACCCCTGGTTTAGATCATGAATGACCTGCTTCAGCAGAAATGCTATCATCATAAACATCGTGAGGCAGTTGCAAGGTGCCCGGAATGCAAAAGATTTTTTTGCAGGGAGTGCATAACAGAGCATGATGACCGGGTGCTCTGTACAGATTGCCTGAAAAAGATAAGTGTAAAAACCCAAAAAGGTTCATCTGCTTTAAGCGGTTTTTTTTATTTTTGCAAGTTTGTTTCCGGCACTATAATCCTATGGCTTGCATTTTACTATATCGGGTTAATGCTCCTATCCTTGCCGACAAGCTTTCATGAAGGCACATTATGGACAGGTAACTGGATTGGCGGATCATGACAAAGGTGCAAAAAATAAAGAGCGCCCTTGAGATAGTTGAAGAGGCGAGTTTTGTCCTGAAACATCATTTTTCAGCCATTCTCCCTCTCTACTATATCGGAACACTCCCCTTTGTCCTTGCCTTTTCCTATTTCTGGACAGACATGAGCCACAGCGCCTTTGCAAAAGATCATATTATTCCTGAGTCTCTATTATTGGCCATACTATTTGTCTGGATGAAATGCTGGCATGCTCTTTTTTGCCGTAAGATGCTTTCCATTATCAGGATTCAGTCAGCGCCAGTGTTCTCCATAAAACAGCTCCTGAAGATCATATCTTCACAGAGCTTTTTTTCAGCAAGCGCAGTTATTATTATGCCTCTCGCCATGATCACCACAATACCTTTCGGCTGGGTTTTCGCATTTTATCAGAATATCTCTATTGCAGATAAGGGGAAAAGGGCCACAAAAGAGTTAATAAACAGGGCATGGGAGTCTGCCACTATATGGCCTGGACAAAACCATATCATCTTAAGCATTATATCTGTTATAACAGTATTAATTTTTTTTAATATGGGTATAGCAGTATATATCCTGCCATACCTGCTTAAGACACTGCTTGGCATTGATACGCTATTCTCCTTAAGCGGGTTCAGTATATTGAATACAACGTTTCTGATAATTGTATCAGGATTAACTTACCTTATCATTGATCCTC
This sequence comes from uncultured Desulfatiglans sp., assembly GCA_964460435.1. Classification (GTDB taxonomy): domain Bacteria; phylum Desulfobacterota; class DSM-4660; order Desulfatiglandales; family HGW-15; genus JAAZBV01. The sequence goes on along the minus strand of CAYWRH010000005.1, from coordinate 67,115 downwards.
TGCTTAAAACTGTTTACACATTAAGATACTTCTATGTCTTTTCTGTCAGGTCAGGTGATGACATCCTTACAGATATGATTAACCTCAGAGGCGCTGGAAAGGTAATAACCTCCCTTCTGATCTTTGTTATTTTATCTTCATACAGCAGTAATGCTGCTGCTTATGAGCCCGGCGCTACAGTCACACAGCCTTCCGCTTCCAGATTGGCCTCCCCGGAGGAGATAGACAGTTCAATAGAAAAAGTAACAAGGGAGAGCGAATTTGCATGGCGTGTGCAGAATAATAAGGTCGATGAAGATAAAACTGAGATCGGGGCTATTGAGCGGTTTATATTATGGATAAAAGATTATATTGTGCGGGCAGCAAGATATATTTTTAATATCATTAACGAGTGGATTAAAAGATTAATTGTCACAGGAAAGCAGAATGAATCGAATGACCTGTGGAAGAGCAATGTGTACCTCATTATGTATTTTGTCTTTGCAGTGCTGCTGTGTATCCTTGCAATAGTGATATGGCGCCAGTATCAAAGAAAAAGAAAACCTGCTGCAAAGATCACTGCCCGGGCCATTCCATCTGTTCCTGACCTTACAGATGATTATGTGAACCCGGTTGAACTTCCGGCTGATCGCTGGCTCAATATGGGTTATGATCTTATGCAAAGGCAATCATTCAGGCTTGCATTGAGGGCATTCTATCTGACCATTCTGTCCACTCTTGCTGAAAAAAGGCTTATCATGATTGCCAGATACAAAACAAACCTTGATTATCTGACAGAACTAAAGAGACGGGACCATGAACACATGGAGCTGATAAAGCTGTTTAGTATTAATATACAGATCTTTGACAGGTCTTGGTATGGTATGCACGAAGTATCCGAAACTATTCTAAGTGGATTTATCAGTGACCATGAAAGGATGATTAAACTAGTGAATGGCTAAGAGATGCTTATTATTAATTTTTATTTTAACAGCAGTAATTTTTATTGCAGGAATTTATCATATATTTTCAATTCGGTTCAAAATTGGAGATATATATCCGCACTATTCCTCACTTCGCTCAGACCCGTTGGGCGCAAAAATATTATATGTGGCCCTTAAAAGCCTGCCTGGATACAGTGTTAAACGTGATCATTCCACAACCCTTGCCTGGGAAGGGGGAAAAAACAGCGCACTATTTTTGCTGGGGCTTAAGACAGGCCTTGATTACAGTGTGCTAAATAATCCAGGGAAACAGAATTATAAAACCATTTCAACAGTATTGGCGTCAGGCGCAAGGATCATAATCTCCCTTCATCCTGTTGCCTATAAATTCGGGCCTGTATCCATTAGAAATGAATCCAAAAAGGAAAACAAAAAGAGAGGGCCTGACGCAGGCGAAAAAAAGAAAGGTGAAAAGGATAAGAACCCTGAAAATGAGCCCGATTATTCATTCCTGAAGAGGTGGGGATTTAACATACACACAATGGCGGTCAGCAAAGATGCAAAAGCAGACCTGGCCTTAACTAATGGCTATCCAGTTTTACCGCCCTCTATAAAATTCCCTTCACACTATTATTTCACAGATCTGGATTCAAATTGGACTATCATCTATGCCCTGAAAAATAAACCTGTTATCATATCAAGAGAGTACGGCGGGGGAACAATCATCCTGTGCGCTGATTCATACATCTTCAGTAATGAGGCCATGATGTATGACAGATATCCTGGGCTTGTTTCATGGCTTGTGGGGCAGGCAAACCAGATCTATTTTGATGAATCACATTTTGGCATGCAGCAAAACTTTGGCATCATTGATCTGGTTTATAAATACAGGCTTCAGGGTGTTTTTATTGCATTCTTTCTGATTGCAGCGCTTTATATCTGGAAAAATGGCGTTCATTTTGTGCCGCCCCAGGAGGATAGCGATAGGAGTGGTAGAAGTGTTAAATCTGAAAAAGATCAACTTGATGCGCTTGTGAGCCTGTTAAAGCGCTATATAGCGCCGGAAGATCTGCTCAAAACCTGTATCACGGAATGGGCAAATACAACTATTAAGGCAAAGAGACCTTCAGCAGATAATATCCCCACAATAAAAGAGCTTGAGGTCCTTGCAGCGATAAATGACAAACCATCGCAGATATACAACTCCATATGTAAAAAACTGATTGAAAGGAAGCAGCCATGAAAGAAGATATGGAAGAACTGAGGGAGATTTTAACAAATGTAAAAAATGAGGTGTCAAAGGTTATTATCGGGCAGGAGCATGTGATTGACAAGGCCCTTGTGGCGATCTTTACATGCAATCATGCCCTGATTGAAGGCGTGCCTGGAATTGCAAAGACTCTTCTTGTGCGTACCCTTGCCCATGTGCTTGGGAGCGATTTTTCAAGAATCCAGTTCACACCTGACCTGATGCCTACAGACATTACAGGGACTCATGTATTCAGCATGCAGGAAAACAGATTTAACCTGGTAAAAGGGCCAGTGTTTACCACCTTCCTTATTGCTGATGAAATAAACAGGGCGCCCGCAAAGACACAGTCTGCCCTGTTACAGGCAATGCAGGAGCGCCTTGTAACCATAGACAGGACCACCCATAAATTATCACCGAACTTTACTGTCTTTGCCACACAGAACCCTATTGAGTATGAAGGGACATACCCTCTTCCAGAGGCGCAAAAAGACCGTTTCATGCTTAAGATCAATATGGATACACCGAGCAGAACTGATGAACTAAAGCTTGCTCAGCGCATGCTTGGCGGGGATGCGCCTGAAGATATCCTCGCAAGGGGAGAGGTAAAGCAGGTCATTTCATCAGAGGCGCTGACAAGATTAAGAAAGCTTCTTGGAGGCACCCTTATAAAGGATGATCTTATCGGATATATTGTTGATATTGTCCAGGGCACAAGAAAACACCAGGCAGTACTGGTGGGGGCAGGCCCGCGTGCCACACAGTCACTCCTTCTCGCTAGCCGCGCCATGGCCGCAATACAGGGAAGGGATTTTGTTACCCCGGATGATATTAAGAACATGGCAGTTCCTGTGCTTGAGCACAGACTTATCCTGAGGCCGGAGTTTGAGATAGAGGGGTTATCAGTCCTTGAAGTAATAGAGGATATTCTTAAGGATATGGTTGTTCCAAGATGATTTTACCGACCAACAGGCTGATTATATGGGTTGGAATAGTCCTTATTCCTTTTTCCATATTCATTGCTGTCGTTCAACCGGCTGTGGCGCTATACATGTCCATATTTGCAGCCCTTTTTATCATAATAGTAATTATTGATGCATTTTTTAGCACAGGCTGCCTGGATGGCATACGTATTGAACTTCCCGCGATTGTAAGGTTTTCAAAGGGGCGTGAAGGTGAAATAGCTGTCCGCATTATTAATAAGGACAATTTGTTGAAGAAAATAGATATAGCCTTTCCGCTTCCCCCGGAATTAATATCATCTTCAACAGAGATGACTATTGACCTGCCTCATGATAATGAATTGTCTTCCATAACATGGCCATGCAGGGCGTTGAAAAGAGGACGGGCCTTCATGACTCAGTGCTATATCAGGGTAGCCTCTCCACTTACATTCTGGTCTTATCGTAAAAGAATGGCTGTTCAGTCTGAAATACGCATATACCCTGATCTCTTCAGGGAGAAAAGAGATATTACCTTTTTATTCCAGAACAGGGGTCTTGGCCTCCACAGTCAACGCATGATAGGAAAGGGGCGTGATTTTGAACAATTGCGGGAATATTCGCCAGGAGACAGCTATGAGGATATACACTGGAAGACTACTGCAAAAAGGCAGTACCCTGTTACCAAGGTTTTTCAGGTCGAGAGAACGCAGGAGGTCTATATCATCATGGATGCCTCACGCATGAGTAACAGGGTAATTAATGGCAATGAAGAGACCGAAAACACTGACCGGGAAAGACTTACAGTAATAGAAAAATATATAACATCGGCCCTGATCATGGGGCTTGTCACCGAACGAATAGGCGATCTTTTTGGTTTTGTTGCATTCAGCAATAAAATAGAGAGATTTGTAAGGGCTAAAAGAGGAAAGGGCCATTTCAATGCCCTAAGGGATGCACTCTATACCCTGCAGCCGGTCAAGGCATCACCAGATTTTTCAGAGCTTATTACATTTATAAGCCTGAGAATCAGACACAGGGCACTCCTCATATTTATGACAAATCTTGATGACCCTGTACTTGCTGATAATTTTTTAGAGAGAATTTCAGTGCTTTCAAGAAAGCATCTGATTATAGTCAACAACCTTAACACAGGGGCTGCAAAACCCATATTTTCATCCCCTGATGCCGGCACAACAGAGGATGTATATAAAAACCTTGGCAGGCATATGATCCATCAAAATCTGAAAACCCTGGAAAAACGGCTAAAGAAAATGGGGGTAGGGTTTGTGCTGCTCGATAATGAAAAAATGAACACACAACTGATCTCCCAGTATTTAAATATCAAACAGAAGCAGCAGCTATGATTATTGATATAGTAAAATTTATAGAGGATGAACAACCCTACTGGTCAGAACTGGAGATGGTTCTGGATTCACTTGGGCGGGATAATAATCGTAAAATGGATTTCACTGAGATCAGACGTTTTCATTATCTATATCAAAGGGCCTCGGCAGACCTCGGAAAAATCATGACCTTTTCATCCCAGACAGGGATCAAAAACTATCTTGAATCACTTGTGGCAAAGGCATACTGCGAGATACATGAAACAAGGATACATTCAAAAACCTTTTCACCGCGGCGCTTTTTTTTCATAACATTTCCGAGGGCCTTTCGCTTACATATAAAGGCCTTTTATTTAAGCATTGCAATTACCCTTGCCGGCTGTATCTTTGGCGGGCTTGCCATAACACTTGATCCTGATTCAAAGGCCATTATTGTTTCCTTTGAACACCTTACAGGCTCCCCTTCTGAAAGGGTGGACAAGGAAGAGAATAAAGGTATTGATATCAGCGGGAGCGGAATGCTCCGGTTTTCATCACAGCTTATGACAAATAATATAAATGTTGCTATCCTGGCAATGGCCCTTGGCATGACATTCGGCGTGGGCACGATAATTGTTCTTTTTTACAATGGTGTAATCTTGGGCGCTGTCGCCATTGACTATATGATGGCCGGAGAATCGGTTTTTCTTATGGGATGGTTACTGCCTCATGGGTCTCTTGAGATACCAGCTATACTTCTAGGCGGGCAGGCAGGGTTTATGCTTGCAGATGCAATTATTGGCCATGGTTCTACTGAAACAATGAGGAAACGTCTGGCCAACGTGTCAAGGGATGTGGTAACTATAATATCAGGTGCGGCGCTCCTTCTCGTCTGGGCCGGAATAATAGAGAGTTTTTTCTCACAGTATCATGAGCCAGTAATACCCTACAGTGTGAAGATCAGTTTCGGGATACTTGAACTAATACTTCTTTCATGGCTTCTCTTCAGATCAGGGGTTGATAAAAAGGAAAGGCAGGTTATAAAGAAAAGCTGATATGATCCATAGCAGAGAAAACAGACTTATCATTGAAACACCTGAGGGCATTGAATTTTCAATTCGCCTTGCAGGGCCCATTATTCGTTCTCTCGCATGGGCGATTGATCTTGCATGCATCTCAGCCATAACAAAAATATTATCCTCCTTGATGAAGGTGTTTTCAATAATAAGTATGGAATTTGCCATAGCAGGGTTGATTCTGCTCTATTTTATCGTTTCCATTGGATATGGGATTATTATGGAGTATTACTTCAGGGGGCAAACCATAGGAAAGCGCATGTTCAATTTAAGGGTTATGGACATACAGGGGCTTAATCTGCAATTTCATCAGGTGATTATACGCAATATACTGCGCCCTCTTGATAAGCTGCCTTCAGTATTCTATCTGGTTGGAGGGTTGACCTGCTTTTTTTCACGCTATTCACAGAGGCTTGGCGATATTGCAGCCAACACCATTGTTGTGTGGAATACGAAGGTGAATGAACCTGACCTTGATCAACTGTTGCCTGACAAATATAACTCATTCCGTGGTTACCCTCATCTTGTTGGCAGGCTGAGGCAGAGGGTATCTCCAAAGGAGGCAGGCATAGCCCTGCAGGCGCTGTTACGAAGGGAGCAGTTTGATCCTGTCGCCAGGATAGAATTATTCAGCGAGATTGCCTCCTGGTTTAAAAATATTGTAGAGTTTCCACAGGAGGCAATAGAAGGGATTTCAGATGAACAGTATATCCGGAATGTTGTGGACCTGCTTTACAGACCTGATAATAAAAGGGGCTGAAGCCTGATATTGCATTGCTATTTTTCTTTACTTTCCATGGCCTCTTCAGTGATTGTACAGTCGCAGTCTATCATATATTTTTTATTCAGGTTTTTCATCTCACCCCGAGCATAAAAGCATTCATCATCATATTCAACTATCTGAATTAATATGTTTGGTTTTGGGCTATAATTAAGCGCATCAAGGCTGTCAGTATATTTGTGATTTTGAGTATAATAGGCATCTTCAGCCTTGCAGACCTCATTTAACTCTGTCTTGATAGCTGCCTGGTATGACCTTGCCCTGTATGCTGCAAACTGGGGGATTGCAATGGCAGCGATAATGCCAATTATAAAAAATCCAACAAAACAGATGGCAATACCAATAGCAGCCATGGGCAAGCATCCCATGCCATCCTTTTTCTGTTTCTTACCGCACCTGGGGCATGAGAGGGATTTTATTTTTATTATTGCACCGCAGTTGGAACAGAACATTTCGTCAGCGCGTTTATACGACGGACTATTTTTCATTGTTTGTTCTCTTTCTTCAGGGCCGGGTAATGGTGGCGGAAGATGCTCTTCAGGTCTCTTTATATCGTTCATAAGTAAATCCTCTGCAGGGTGGGGTTATATACCTAATGTTATTGAATTAATTATCTTTCAATAGCAACAGCAAAATCTGCATTATAATTTAATACCGCCCATGCGGTTTTTGTTTTTGGGTCAATCCCATAGGTGCCCAGGCCATATTCGGGCATGTATTTACCCAGGACAAACCTCTTTTTGCCCCCGAAATTTTCATCGACCGCATTAACCCATCTCCCATTTGTATAGGTGGCGATCCAGGCCTTTCCATTTTTAAATAGACGGGCATCGCCTGATGCAAAAGAGATGGAAAGCACATAGATGTCTGCCCTGTTATTCATCCCCAATTCTGCCATCCCCCAGATGGAAAAGATATCGCTTTTCAATTTGTCTGGATCAGGATTTTTTACCCAGCCTGTCTCAACTGCCTTTGTAAGTAGGCGTTTATTGGCATCAACCGATGCGCTGTTATTAAACCCATAAAGTATCCTGGCGCTTGTTTTTCCAAAGCTGTCACTTACAACATTATATGACTCACCCTGTGCAACCAGAAACTCCCTGCCATTAAGGCTGTACCCAAAATTCTCTTTTTTAACAAAATGAAACTCCGGTGTGACACCATTTGGATATTCCGGATTATCTTCACCGAATGGAAACCGGTTGCTTGATTGAAAATTACCCCTTGAATCAGCATAATAATCTGCTGATATCCTCGGCCCGTCTACAGTATAGATATAATATCCTATATTATTTTCTTCCTGCGATATGGATACTTCGCGGCCTTTTTGATTATGCCATTGATCCGGTATTGTAATATTCCCCTCTCTGTCTTTTTTCGGAAAAGGGATAGGTGAAGGGGAATAAAACTTGGTGCTCAATCCTGCTGCTATTATCTCCTGTATCTGTGATTTGCCATCCGGGCTTTTAATTACAGACCGGTGATGTATATGGTCATGAGCGCCCAAATACAACCGAACCCCGTTTTTATTGAGGCTTGCGAAAAAGCTGTTTTGCCCTTCTTTATTATAATCCATGCCATATGGTTCCTGACCGAAAACAGTATTCGGATTAAATGGTGAGTCAGTATGATTCTGGCTCAATGGCGTACGATGGCTCAAAATAATAGCATGATTTGTTCCCCTGCCGGCTTTATTTAGCCTGCCATCTATCCATTCCTGCTGTGAAGGTATAGGGTAGTTTGTGCATGCCTTTGGCCAGTAAGGGTATTTTGTGCCATTTTGTTCGACTTCAGTTGTTTCGCATTTAACATCCTCTGTGTCAATGATTACGAACCTGACATTGCTGCCCTTTGGGCCGAAGTCAAAAGAATAGCTTAAACCATCCAAATCCGGATTATCTTTCCCATCCAGTTTTAAGGGGCTTGAAAGATTATATGCCCCGAACATCTCCTTTCTGGTTTGAGGAAAGTTTTCCAGAATCTCAGCTATCTCGGCTTCCACAGATGTATAATTATAAAGCCATCCATATGATTCATGATTTCCCCGCATCGGGAAAAAACCTATGCCGGCATCATATAATGGTTTTGCAAATTTCGCCCTTGTTGCCAGTGCCCCCGGTTTTGCCCTGTCAGAGAGGTCTCCCAGCGCAATGACAAGTTTTACGCCATGTTTAATGAATTCATCATTTACCTGTTTGATCATTGCCCCTGATACAAAGTCGGGGTTTGCAGCATCCTCTGCAATTGTCCACTGTGTATCCCCATGCACGCCAAATGACCATGCATCTATTGACTGATATCGGCCTCCGCCTTCAGAAAAAGCAAGGGTGGAGGATACCAGAGCAATAAGGAATATAAACAGGCAGGTTAGTTTCTTCATTTTTAAATTGCTCCGCTAAAAATACTCAAAATATTTACTTGTTTTTTATACCATGAGTTTAAAGAAATATCGGGGTAGAATTAATATTTTCTACCCCGATATGCCAAAGCTTAAAACGTTTGATTTATATACATGCCTGTCAGGCATGTATATAAAAAAGTCAGGAGATTACCATTTTTTAAAACATGCAGGGCCTACATTAGTTGCAACTGCGAAGTCTGCATTGTAATTTAATACTGCCCATGCGGTATTGGTCTTAAGGTCAATTCCATATGTGCCAAGGCCATATGTATCTTTATATGGCCCCAGAACAAACTTTGCCTTCCCGCCAAAATTCTCATTTACTGCGTTTACCCATTTGCCATTAACATAGGTAGCAATTCCGGCCTTGCCATTCTTGATCATTTGCAGGTTATTGATACCATAATACATTGAGGTTGTATCATATGTCATAGAGAGCACATAGGTATCAGTCTCTTCTTTTCCAAGTTCTCCCATGCCCCAGAGAGACACGATATCGCTCTGAAGTTTGTTATTTGCATTTATCATGAGATACTGGAACATCTTTAAAACATCCCAGATTGTTTTTACAACAGGCAGTGGCTTGTAATTGGGACGATCAACCCAGCCTGTGTTGACCACCTTATTCAGTGCACGTGGGCCGCTGACCTGAGTATCATCACTTGGATCATCAGTTTTAGGGTTATTATTATCTACAAATGCAACCGGTGTCAGGTCGGTAGTAGTACTGTTGTTTTTACCGGCAATAATTTTTGCTGTTGTGCCATTAAAGCTGTCTTGCACCATTGTATATGACTCGCCTTGAGGGATTACAAACTGCTGTCCATTAAGGCTGTAACCCCATTCGTCCTGTTTAACAAAATCAAGGTCAGGGCATTCAAGAGAACCTGTACCATCAGGATACAGCTCCCCATCTACAAAGCCACCATCAGCATCAGCAAAATAACTAGCTGTTACGCGTGGACCATCAACTGTATAGATATAATAACCAAAATTGTTAACTTCCTGGGCAATTTGGGTCTCCCTATCTTTGACCCACGTCTGGTCGGGGGCAACACCCTCTTTTCCAAAGTCATCCAGCCGGGTTGGGGAATAAAATTTTGTGCTTAATCCCTGTGTAACGATCTGCATAATTTCTGATAAACGATCCGGGCTTTCAACAAGGGCTCGATTATATAGGTGATCGTGGCCTGAAATCATAAACTTAACACCATTGTCTTCAAGACTTGCAAAGAAGGCATTCTGATCAGCAGGTGTCACAGCTGAAGATGTACCAAAGAAGGAATCCGTATGGTTTGCATTCAACGTTGGCCTGTGAGAGAACACAAATGCATGTTCAGTGCCGCGTGTCGCCTTGTTAAGTCTGTCGCTGATCCACAACTGTTGTTTGCCAGGAAAGAATTCTGTATTACTAGCATTATTACTTTCCAGTGAAAGATATTGATAACTTTTTGACCCATCAGCATTATACAAAGGATAAGCGCCGTCTGCTTGTTCCCATCCATAAAAATGAGCTGATGGTCTGCTCGCACTGTCTATGCGAAACCATGTACCTGCCGGGATTGTACCTGGAACACTTACCCATGCCTTGTAATTAGTTTTCTCTCCTAATGCTGGATTCCATTGACCAACCCTTCCAGAAATTGGTTCTGAATACTGAAAGACAGTCCATCCTAAGTAAAAATATCCTTGCGCAATGGTAATATTTTTTACAGTAGTTGTACCATCTTGATTTATTACAGTTACATTGTTAATTGTGACATTCTTTGGTGCATCCTGATGTACAACCGCTGTCTGTTCAGTATCAACTACAACAAACCTGGCATTGCTACCGGCTTTGCCATAATCAAAGGAGTAGCTCAGCCCATCTATTATACTCACTGAACTCCCAATTACACTACTGGGAACGCTGAAGTTTGTTGCACCAAAGAGATAATCTCCTTGTCCCTGGGTCTGGGGGAAGGCTGCCTTAAAATCAGGGACATTTAGTGTGTAATCAGGGTCATACCCGGGGATGAAATAGCCATATGTTTCATGATTGCCACGTAAAGGAAAAAAACCAATCCCGTAATCATAAAGATCTTCTTTAGCAACTTGTGCACGGGTATATAATCCAGGCCCGGCATAGTCAGTCAGGTCTCCTGTTTGAATAACAAACTTAACCTTGGCTTGACGGAACTTAGCGTCAACAGCCCTAGCTAATGCAGCGCTCACACGATTCGGATTTTCACCTGTAGGGTCACCTGACTTGTCAATGATAAAATTACCATTTTCATCTGTTATATAATTGCCATCAGCATCCTTTTTATACGTATCTGTCACTGTCCATTGAGTATCGCCATTTACACCAAAAGACCATGCGTCAGTGGTCTTATATCTACCACCACCAGTAGCAAAGGCAATTGATGAAAAAATGAGTGACAGGATCATTGTGATAAGCAATGACCTTAACCCTATTCCCCATTTGTTATTGTTTCTAAAAACCTGTTTTGACATACTATCCCTCCTCTTAAATTTGTTTTTATGTTACGCTACATTTTTAATGGAATCACACCGGTCTGATTGCCAATCAAAAAAATATCCCCACCTCCTTTTTCCTTATTTCAGCCCGTATCTTCCATCCCTGTAAGATACCTTTATTATTATGTGATCCCGCCTATCCATAACCCATACATACAATCGCCAAAGCTTAGACTACATTGCTTAATTTTTTAAGAGAAACATAATATTTGCTTGCATTAATTGTGCCCTGATTATATCCATTTGATTTTACTGAATATTATATTTTTTCGAGGTGCAATTTCCCACTATTTTTTATCAATATATTGAGACTTGTGCAATATATTGAGCAGCGGGAAGTATTACAATTAATCGTTAATATAAATGCTTTTTGATATAAAAAGATGCATACAGGCTAATGGGGCATTTGGTGAGGAAGCACAATGGCACAGCTCCATCCCTAAAAAAAGTCAATAAGGCAGAAAAAAATGCAAGATAAGGGATCATTGTAAAAAATAAATAAACAGACTTTTTATTTAAAATGGTGTAAACAGTTGGTGTCAAATCGTATTAACCAATTATTAAATTCAAAACAGGAGGGTTTATCATGGGATTTATCCAGGAATTCAAGACTTTTGCAATGCGTGGCAATGTGGTTGATATGGCTGTCGGCATTATCATTGGCGGTGCATTCGGAAAAATAGTCTCATCATTTGTTGCAGATGTAATCATGCCCCCGATAGGCGTTCTTGTCGGGAATGTCGATTTTACAAATCTGGCAATCACCATTAAACAGGCATCAGGTGACGTTGCTGCTGTCACACTGAATTATGGCAAGTTCATACAGTCAGTTGTGGATTTTCTAATAATAGCCTTTGCGATTTTTATGATGATAAAGGCAATGAACACATTCAAAAAGAAACAGGAAGAGGCCCCTGCTGCGCCACCAGCCCCTTCAGCAGAGGTTGTGCTCCTGACAGAAATCAGGGATGCACTGGTTAAAAAGTAATTTTATTGAGAGAAAATATGAATACCTTTATAAAAAAGATCACCAGGCGGGATTTTGTTATTGGTGTTGCTGCTACAACGGTCAGTTGCGCATGCCTTAAATTTGATTGTCTTGCAGCACATGCAATGGAATCCAAACAGGGTGCAAAACAAGGCAATGAAATCCTTGTGGCCCCGTGCGGGCTATACTGCGGCGCATGCCCCATGTATATTGCAACCCAGTCAAAAGATAAAGAAAAGCTTGATGCCCTGGTTAAACAGTTTTCAGCTGGGCCAATGAAGCTTGAGAAGGAGGATATCCTCTGTGACGGCTGCATAGCAAATGGAAGGGTCGCCTCCTTTTGCCGTGAGTGTGCAATGAGAAAATGTGCGCAGGATAAAGAGGGGGTTACGCGCTGCTCAGACTGCAAAGATGAGCCATGTGAAAAGGTAACAAAATTCAATAACGATGGCATGCCCCATCATGGAGAGGTGCTTAAGAACCTTGACGGCATAAAGAAGATGGGCATAGAGAAATGGGCGAAATCGGAAAAGGAGCGCTGGTCATGCCCCAAATGCGGTTTACCAGTGGCATGGTATGACAGTAAATGTTCAGGCTGCGGCGCACCCAGATCAGACAAGCTCTTCACCCTGCGCCCGTTTCCAAAACAGCCGTGATATTTTTTAAGCATGCCATTTTCTGACCTTAGAGGAAACCTGCATTTCAGAAACCCTGTCAGACATCCCGGTGCAGGCGAACATGCCTGCACCAAAATTCGGCAAATCCGTATAAAGGGGCAGGCAGATCAAAATTAATCAGACTTAAACGCCAGCGCCCCTGTAGGGCATGCCATTACAACATCCCTTACTCTTTTTGAGAGCCCTTCTGCCAGTGATTTATCAAATGGGACAGCCACCCTTACATCAAACCCTCTGCCAATAAATGCCAGGCCAAGTTTTTCTTTTTGCTGTCCTGTAATGCGCACACATATGCCGCAGTCTATACATTTACCCGGTTCATAAATAATTTCACTGTGTTCATTAATGCGCTTAAAGTCCCTCCGCTTTCCCCTGTATTTTCCCCCTGTTGCCCCATATTCATCTGCATATAAACGCAGCTTGCACTCTTCTTTCTTCCGGCAGTCGCAGTGCAGGCAGTAGCGGGATTCACTAAAAGCCTGATCCTTGCTTATCCCATTATGAGATTCAATCTTAATACCTTCTCTTTTATGGTCAGAATCTTTATACTCCATAATCTCCCCGGGCGTAATTTTCCCCATCCTGCTGTTGAATAACCGCTCAACACCTGTAACCGGTTCGCCCTTTAAATATTGCAGGATCCCTGCCCCCGCCTTTTTCCCGTCAGCCATAGAACGCACAGCAAGCCTTAACCCCTTCCTTGCATCGCCTCCGGCAAATACTCCTTGGATTTCAGTCTGAAGTGTATCCCTGTTGACCTTAATGCCCCCGTCAACCGGTTTAATGCCAAGCCATTCAAGATCATTATGAAGGACATTTCCAATACCCAAAAAAACCGCATCATAGGATTTTAAAAGTTCATCAAGGGCAAGGTCCCTTCCTATGCGAACCCCCTGCCTGAAAATAACACCCAGCCTTCTGATCTCTTCTATCTCTGCATCAAGGAGAGACCTTGGCAGCATTATTTCAGGCACCTCATAGCGCAGCATACCGCCCGGCTTTTCACGGTCATCAAAAACCGTGCAGGAGATGCCATTTCGCTGAAGATGATATGCAGCGCTTAAGCCCGCAGGCCCGCTGCCTACTATGGCCACCTTTTTATTCAGGTCAGCCATTACAGCAGGTTTATATGGCTCATTTTTTGAAAGGTCCAGCTCAGCCGCACAGCGTTTTATAAACTTTATGGATATTGGCTCATCAATCTGTCCGCGGCGGCACACCTTTTCACATGGAGCAGGGCAAATATAGCCTGTTACTGCAGGCAATGCGATATCTTCCTTGATCGTCTCAATCGCCCTGTCATATTGTCCATTTGCCATATAACGTATCATTTTCGGGATATCCATTCCGGCAGGGCAGGCCGCCTCGCACGGCCCCATGCAGTCACCCGCATGGTCACTCAGAAGCAGTTCCAATGCAGTGCGCCTGGCTGATGTTACAACAGGATCATCACTATACACCACCATGCCCTCTTCTGCCCTTGTTGCACAGGAGGGGACAAAATTTTTTCTTCCCTCAATCCTGACAACACATAACATACAGCTTGTAAGGGGTGAAATCTCCTTTATATAGCAGAGTGTCGGTATTCGGATACCGATTGATTCAGCAGCCTCCAGGATGGTTGTCCCTTCAGATACCTGGACAGGTATTTTATTTATGGTTAAGTTTATCATTCCACAACTACCGCCTTTTCCGGGCATACATTCTTACATGACCCGCAGCGTATGCACATATCAATATTGATCTCATGTCTTTCATATGGCTTAAAACCTATCGCCCCCACAGGGCAATGCTGGGCGCAAATGGTGCAGCCGATACAATCCTCTATAACCCTGTATTTTATAAGTGCCCTGCATTTACCAGCAGGGCATCTCCCATTTACATGGGCCTCATACTCCTCGCGAAAATATTTCAGTGTTGAAAGCACCGGGTTTGGGGCAGTGCCCCCAAGTGCACACAGGCTTCCCTGCTTTATACTGTTTCCAAGCTCTTCAAGCTCTTCAATATCCGATGCCTTGCCTTTACCGCTGCAAAGCCTGTCCAATATCTCAAGCATGCGGCGGGTCCCGACCCTGCAGAAGGTACATCTTCCGCATGACTGGTTCTGGGTGAATTGCAGAAAATACCTCGCTATATCCACCATGCAGTCTGTCTCATCCATAACTACAAGACCGCCTGACCCCATGATGGCGCCGGCATCAGCAAGGGATTCGTAATCAACCGGGATATCTGAAAGTCTGGCAGGCACACACCCTCCGCTGGGGCCGCCTATCTGTATGGCCTTGAATTTCAAGCCGCCTGCAATACCCCCTCCTATCTCCTCCACTATTCTCCGCAGGGTAATGCCCATTGGCACCTCAATAAGACCGCCTCTTGCAATCTTGCCTGCAAGTGCAAAAACCTTTGTCCCCCTGCTCCTTTCAGTGCCCATTTGTGCAAATGCAGCCCCGCCGTTTCTTATGATCCATGGGACAAGCGCATAGGTCTCAACATTGTTAATTAGTGTCGGCCTCCCCCATAACCCCTGCTGGGCCGGATATGGCGGCCTGAGCCGCGGCATACCCCTTTGCCCCATGATGCTTGCCAAAAGCGCTGTCTCCTCACCGCAGACAAATGCCCCTGCGCCTGCCACAATCGTGAGATCAATGGAAAAGCAGCTGCCACAGATATTGTTGCCCAGAAAACCGCGTGCATGGCACATCTTTATGGCCTCCTGCATGCGCTCAATGGCAAGGGGATATTCGGCGCGGATATAAAGATAACCCCTGCCTGCCCCAACAGTATGGGCAGCAATAATCATCCCTTCCAGAACCCTGAAAGGATAAGACTCCATGAGCATCCTGTCCATAAATGCCCCTGGGTCTCCCTCATCTCCGTTTAGCACAATAAAGCGTTCATTTTCAGGCTGATCCCTTACTGTCCGCCACTTTAGATATGTGGGAAACCCTGCGCCCCCTCTCCCCCTTAACCCGCTTGCCTCTATCTCTGATATTACCTTATCGCTATTGAGCTCATGCACAGCCTTTATAAGCGCCCTAAATCCATCGTGATCAATGTATTCATCAATGTTTACAGGGCTCACGCTGCCGCAGTGTTCTGTGGCAATATTCCTCTGGCAGTCAAGAAAATCCGCCACATGCCTTTCACGCCTGTTAATGGCATAGCGGGGCATAGAGGGTGATTCGCCCGCATTAAGGAGGATATCCAGCCCCTTTGAAATAATGGGCATAACTTTTCTCTTGATGCCGCTTGGCCTAAAATGTTTTAACAGGATATCCTTAGCATCATCAGGCCTCACGCCTGTATAGAGATAGCGGCTGCCGTCAGACAGCAGTATCTCCATAAGAGGTGTCTGATAGCACATGCCAACGCAGCCCACATGTTTTATAATGGCAGGTATGCCTGTCTCAAAAATTATCTTTTCTATTGCATCTCTAAGGTGACCGCTTCCCCTGGCCTGGCAGCATGATCCCAGCCCTACCCTTATCTCCCCCTTTATATCACCAGGCAATTTAAGGGTCTTTGACAGCATGCCCTTTTTGTTCTGTGCCTTATGATAAGCTAAAAAATCCTTAATGGTATTTTCAACCCTATCAGGTGTCAGGTGGCCGTATATTACATTACCTATCTGCACGACAGGCGCAAGTGTACAGCAGCCCAGACAGGCAACAGGCTCTATGGTAAAAAGGCCGTCTGAATCAGTATCACCCTTCTCAGGGATATGAAGATATCTTTTAAAGGCATCAAATACCCCCTGCGCTCCCTTTACATGACAGGCGGTTCCAAGGCATACACGAATAATATGTTCCCCTGCCGGCGCAAACCTGAACTGGTCATAAAAGCTGCTGAACCCTGTAATTTCAGCAGGTGTTATCTCTGTCTTCTCACATATCATTTCCAGCGCAGGCTGTGGCAGATAGCCATACTCCTTCTGCACAGCCTGAAGTATAGGCAGGATTTTGTCAGGGCTCTTTCCTGTTAATGAAATTATTTCATCTATTTTTTCAAGATCAGGGTTTTTCATTTCCAATACAGTATAAATTCTCTTTTCCTCTTATATATATCCTCCCGGGCATAAAGGCGGGGGTTGCATAACACTGTTCACCTAAAGGGTTAGTTGCCTCAACATGAAACTCCCTTTCACCTGCTGTGCCTATGAACATGTTTCCTTCAAGTGTAAGGACATATATCCTGCCTGCTGCCAGTGTGGGTGAGGCATTAACGTTTTCGTTAAAATCATGTTCATAAATGAGTTTTCCATCTGCAAGGTTGACATTATATAGCGTTCCATAGGTATCAAGATAAAATACACTCCTGCCGTCTGAAACCGGAGAGACAATGGTTGGCCCGACATCATCATTTATCCATGCAATATGGGTGGCCGTTACATCGCCTTTTCCGTCAGTGCGAACTGCCGCATTATGGAGGTCAGGGGCTATTGCAATAGCCATGTTGCCGGCAACAATCGGCGATGCGCCCACATCACCCTTAATACAGTTCGCACGCCAAATCTCTTTTCCATTGTCAGGGTCATAGGCTATCACATACGGGTCGGCAACGGTTATTAACTGCCAGATGTTACCGGTATTTGCCACAATGGGAGATGTCCAGCTGTTTGGAACAGGCCTTTTTGTCTCCCAAATGAGGGTCCCTGTTGCGCCATTAAAGGCAAACAGCCTGGACTTATTATCCTCTGCACCGGCCTGATCATACTGCACTATTACACGATCCTGCCACACCTCAAGGCTTGAGGCATACCCGTACAGGCTCACAGGTATGCCAAGACCCCTGTGCCACAATAAACGTCCATTAAAATCAATCGCAGCCATATCCCCAGTTGCAAAGATGGCATATACACGCACCCCGTCTGTTGCCATCGATGAGGCCGCATAACCTGTGTCTTCCATTACTGTAAATTTTTGGGCGCCGGCAGGGGCAGAGGGCACATCTACGCTCCACAGGATAGCGCCTGTGGATGCATCAAAACAATAAACCTGCCGTTTTTCATCATTACCGCCTGACAGAAAAACACGATCCTTCCACACAATGGGCGAGTTAAAACCTGGCAGAGGAACAGGTGTTTTCCAGATTATGCCCTCGCCGGTTGCGCCATCCCATTTTAATGGAATATCCTCCAGATTTGCAATGCCAGCGCCTCCAAAACCCCTGAAGCGGTGCCAGTTCTGCATAAATTCATCCACAGATGCATAAGCAGGTTCTTCAGGCACTCCTTTGTTAATGCCCTCAATCCATTCAGTGTGCATTTGCTGCTGAATAAAAATGGCTGTTACCGTTAAAATGGCTGCAAAGGCAATAAGAGCTATCCGGCTTTCGCCTAAATAAAGCCTTTTAAAAGGTTCACCTTTCATATCGCATGGTTCAGGAACTGTTTCCTTAAGGCCCTGCATCCATTTATATGCCCCTATTGTTATTATTGCGCTTATTAATAGCATTAATGAGGCCAGGCCTGAAAAATCTATCCGTCTCAGTCTGTCTGCGCGATAGTCACGGTCAAGTTCCCTTATCTCTCTTATAAGGGCTTCATCATCAGGGCTCTCTAGTAACTTATGTTTCAGTTCAGTGATTAACAGATATTTGTCTGCGCCTTTAACATACTGCTGATAACCGTTTACAATAAGCGCCGCAAGAAAGACCAGGCTGAAAATAGCCCCTATCACAATGATCTTTTTAAGGAGATTCTGAAGCATCAACAGTCTATCGGCAGAAGCGTTCGGGGTCATTTTATGATCAAACCTCCGGTCTCCTCGATCTTATTGGGGGGGCATTCACGCTCCTTTGGACAGTATCTGAAACAGCGTGCGCATGACACACATCCTGCCCTGTCAGCCTCATACTCATATTGCCTCCTGCGCAGACTCAATAAAATCAGCTTGCCTCCGAGAACAAGCCCCAGAAAGCCTCCGAAAAACCATCCTCCCTTTTCAAAACCTGCCCTTATAACATCAGCGCGTCTATAAAGTGAATCTATTGTCTCACCGGATGACCTGAAAACCTGGCTTGCATCTGTTGTCTCAGTAATCTGCTGGTTTTCCTCCATCCATATTCTCTCTGCCAGACTGACCACAGGATGAGTCCCTGCTGCAATCGGCGCCATCCTGTTGCCTGTTATGGCGCCAAGGAGAATTATAAACGGGAGCAGGAGAAGCAAAATGGCAAGCCTTCTCTTATCACCCTTATAGGTTGCATCAGGCCATGAAGGCACCGGCGGCTTAATTGCCCCGTAAGGGCAGGCATCTTCACAGAGCCTGCACTGATTGCAGTCTGAAGGCGTAATGCTTATACGCCATTTGGAGAGTCGCGAAAACTGGCGGAGTATCACTCCGTAGGGGCATAAAAAACGGCAGTAGGGCCGTCCTATGAAAAATCCAATAACAAGAAGTATTCCGCCGATTATGAGCAGGTCAAGATTTGCATTCCTTCGAAATATGGCAATATACGGGTCGTACTTGCATATAACAAAGGTGCTCCCCATGGAGGCGAGCCACACTGCAAGGGCAAGATAGAGATATGCCAGAAACCGAAGTGTATGCTCCAGCCACACCGGTATTTTTACAGACCTTATGAGTGTGATATCCTGGAGAGCCCCTAACGGGCATACCCCTGCACAGAAACTCCTGCCAAAAAGCAGGGTAAAAACAAGCGGGGCTATAAAGAAGAAAATGGTGATGAGCGGTAAAAAAAAGTCCTTGTTAAAAAGAAACAAACCCATGTCCTGTATCGACCCTATTGAGCAGACACACCCCTTTCTAAAAAATCCAAAATAGGCAATCGAGAACAGCATCAGGCCAAAAACTGCCGGCCTGCTGCGTTTTTTAAGGACAAACCATGAGGAGATGCCAAGGGACGATAAAAGCAAAGCTGCGTCAACAACAGGCCATACACCTCCCCTTGGCGCAGGCGCAGTGAACTCTGGCCGCACATAGTCCCCTTCAAACTGGGGAGGAGGAAATCTTTCAATTGAATATGCATCGATAGCAACAACTAATAATGCCGAAAGGATAATAAATGATATTAGTAACCTTAATCTCAAGCCCTGTCCCCCTTCTTGAAGAGGTAGGGAGAGTTGACAGGAACCCTCCTGAATGCGTCTGACGGACAGACAAGGGCAATCGCACACTGATTGCAGTTTACGCATCTGTCATGGCGCACCTGCATGTGAAGAGAGCCGTTACCAAAGCCCGTGCAGGTCTTTACACATTTTGCACAGCCTGTGCACAGGGATTCATCTATCGTATATTCATAGTACGGGTCTTCAATATACTTTCTTCTTATGGCTCCCATGGGGCAGAGCTGATTTTCAGCGCCCTCATTAATGGCATGGGGCTGCGGTTCAAAAAATCCAAAGCATATCCGGCAGTAGCCGCACATTTCATAGGAGTGCACACACTTTACCGCTGATTCCTCCAGCACACATGCTGTTTCGCAGTTACCGCAGGTGGCGCATTTGTACGGGTCTATCTGCCAGGCATATGGGGCATTCTGCCTTCTATACCATCCCAGGCCTGTTATGCCGCCTATGGCTAAAAGGGATGCCCCGCGAAGGGCATCACGCAGAAATTCACGCCTGGATTTTGTTTTGTTGTTTTTGTTATCCATGTTCCATACCACTTTATAGACAGGTCTGAAACCTGTTTTAACCTTTATTTCCGTTTAAAAAACCTTACCAAATTCCTTGACCTGTCGAGTATAAAAACATGCCCGTTATCATCTGCCGCTATATCAAAGCCGTAGCGTTGAGTCCTCTCTATTTTAAAACCGTCCGGTTGAGATATATTTGCCATATCTTTGGGGTCTGCCACAAAACCCCTGAGTTTGCCAAAGGTATCATAAACCTTGACCCGGGCAATGCCCTTTTCACATGTTATGATGCTGCCGTCAGAAAGAACAGCAAAACTTACAGGATTGCAGCAGGCAGTAAAATCTTCAGGCCTGTTGCCAAACTCTCCCCAGGCAAATTCCAGGTCTCCTTTAACCGTGTATGCCTCAACCCTGTGTCTTCCAGGGTTTGCCACACGCAGCAGGCCATCCGGGGCAATTGCGAGATCAAAGTAGGGGCCAAGAACCACAAAACCGGGGATATCCCTGTCAAAATTTTTATCTCCGATCCTGCGGATAAAATTACCCTTGAGATCATAACATAAGACAATCCGCTGGCCTGCATCGGCAATAAACATATGCTCATCATCCATAGCAATAGCTGTAATCCATGAATTATCACCAAGGAGAGGCCATTCGGATTCTCTCTTACCATTTCTATCTGTAATAATTATCCTCTCTTTTAAGGCAATATAATATCTTTTTTCCCCGGGGATCAGACAATATGGAGAAACATCAAGATCAATAGTCTCCCTTATTGCGCCCGCATAGTCCATTACCTTTATCCCCCTGTCTCCTGCCAGATAAATAAAACCTGCACTATCTGCTGATATGCTGCGCGATTCTGTAAAACCTGTGGCTGCGGGTTTAATTATCTCCTTATAAAGGATCATTTCAGGATCGATTTCTGTCATGCTGACAGGTTCTTTAGCCATAATATCCTTTGATAACCCGATAGAGACAAGCCCTCCAAGGGCGGCCACAGGGCCCCTGACAGCCACATCCCTTAAAAAGTCACGACGGGTCTGATTTTTATCCTTCATGATTTTAACCCCCTTTCATAATATCAAGACACTTCATGCGCGTAAGGTCTCGTACAATGAGTCTGCCCGATACAAAGACCATTGGCCCCCAAGACTCATGGCCCTCAAGCACCTTTGCGCTGGTGACAGGCTCATAGGCCGAAGGCGTTGCCTTGACAACCGAAAGAAGGCCGTCATCATTCATAATATAGATCATGTCATTTATTATGGTATAGGGGCCAAGACCAAACTTGTTTAAAGATGTGCTTGTCCACTTTATGTTGCCGTCAGTATCCATGCATACAAGCTGCTGATCCGGTCTTACGCCATATATATAGCCCCTGTAAAAAAGCGGGGTCTGCTGATCCGATCCAAAGACCCTTGGATTGAGCCTCAGAATGGGGGCGGGAATATAATTATTATCAACCATTTTTACAGAGAGCATCATTGCGCCAGAGTTATAGCCTCCGCAAAGGAATATGCGCTCCTTATCGATAATTACCGGGGTAGGCACATTTGCTATGTTAATACGCCAGTCAGGATAATGCCATAAAAGCCTTCCGTCCTCAGCGGAAACGCCAACCACCCCGCCGCTGGAACAATATACATAAGACCTTTCACTGCCAAGGAGCATTGGAACAACAGAGGAGTGGGTCATCTTGAAGCCCTGTGGATTGGGTGTTTTCCATATGATCTTTCCTGTAAGGCAGTCAAGGGCCATAACAAGGGCATCCTTTCCGCCAACGCCAAGTATCAGTTTATTGCCGTCAACAAGAGGGCATTGACCTGCATACCAGGCAGGAACCTCTGCCCCATCTTCTTTGACAAGATCCCTTACCCAGCGAAGGTTGCCTGTCTCTGCATCAAGGCAGACAACATGGCATTTGGGACCAATTGTGATTACGCTCTCTTCAGTAACAAATGGTATTGTCCTGCTCATTCCGTGGTTGCGCTTTATCTTGACCCTGTAAAAATAGCGCCATATCTCTTTGCCATCATCAAGAGAGAGGCATCGTATAACATCCCCTTCCTTTTTCTGATCGTAGTCAAGTATATATACTCGACCCTTTTTAACGGCGGCCCCTGCATATCCCTCGCCAAGTTCTATATTCCACAGCTCTTTTGGCCTCTCTTTTTCCCAGTTAAGGTTAAAGGCCCCTGAATTTTTTTCCGTGACTATTGCATCAAGATTCGCCCCCCTGAATCCGGGCCATGATCCCTGTAGCTGCGATGGCACACCACTCGATTGAGTCAGCTCACCCGCAAACGGGATGGAATCTTCCGATGATATAACACTGTTCTCGGCTAGAGGCAAACGCATGGAGACATTTGCCCCCCGTCCCTGAAGAAGGAGCAGAGAGAGTAAAGAGAGGCCTCCGGCAATAATGATAAATACCGGCAGGAGGCCTGCATATTTGGAGAGATGACTCATTCTTATTCCATTTTACATAATACTGATACTGTTTTATCACCACAGAGGCGCAGATGTCACAGAGTTAATTTATTTTAAACAGCATTTCTCTGTGCCCTGTGTCTCAGCGGTAAACACTCTTTTATTCATTTCTTAAAGGGGCCAATATCTCCCCTTTCAGTGCAATAATTATTGATGCCAGCACCCAGATAACCCCGCTTACCCCCGTCAGGGTGGTCACAATCAGTACCAGCCCGACGGGAAGCCCTCCTGATACTGTTTTTATTGTGGGTATAACAGAAATCAAGGCACAAATAAACCCTGATATTAGGCCTGCTCCCAGAAGGTACAGGTGTTCATAAAATACCATCTTCATAATGGAGCCTCTGCTGAAACCCACTGCCCTCATCATGGCAAGCTCGGCCTGACGCTCTAAAATGTTTCTTGCAACAATAAGCCCCAGACCAATACAACCAAGGATAAGGCCAAGGCCGCCCAGCACAAGAAAGATGTTAAGATAGGTATTCTCCATGCGGTTAAAGATGTCAAGACGCTCAGCAGATGTCTCAACAGATAACCCTGCATCTGCCATCCTTTTTGTGAGATGCTCCATTACCTTAGAGCCTTTATTTATGGGGGTATCTATAAGCCATGCCCTGAAACCCTCCACCTCCGGAAAATATTCAAGCATATTTTCTTCTGATATTACAATGCTCCCCTGCAATATGGAACTCTCAATCATACCGGCAATACGAACCTTAACCTCCTCGCCCCTGCTGTTTTTGTAAACAAGCATCTCCCCAGTCTCTTTTCCAAGCCCCCAGTATACAGTGGGGTAATCTCCCACAGCGGGAATAGTGTTATGGCCATAATTGTGCTCCAGGATATTCCACGGACTATTCTTATACTCAGGTATATCCAGCGTTTGAAATGAAAAGGCCTTTCGTTTGGTTAGGAAATCCGGCTTAACCCCTATTATACGCGGGTTATTAACACGGTTAAGGTTAAGGCAGCTTGCATCATCGCCTTCAAGCACCCTTAGGCCTAAGATATCTGTGCCCTTCAGTACAGATGAATCCATGCCCCACTGTTCCCTGCCTGAGAGAGAATTAAGGTCATGAAATACCGGCACAGAAGACTCAGCGTAAAGGCTGAACCCCCCTGTGCCTGATGAAGGTATCTCTGAGCCTGCATAAGGGTTTTTACGGTTAGCGCTCACTGCAACAATCATGAAGAGACCGCATGCAAGCATGCTGATAACAGCAAGGCTTCTTCCCCTTTTACGTGCATTATTCCTCAAGGCCAGGGAATTTATGGAAATCAAACGACTGGAATGCCTGCTACCATATAAAGCAAAAACCGTTCTGATCATTAATATAATAGATAAGAGCATCAGCATGCCTGCGCCGAAAAATGCGCCTGTCTCAGCACTTTTCCCGCCTGAGATGCCCAGAATAATTATCATGGCTGCCCCGAGAAGAAAAAGGGCTGGGATTAGCCACCCTGCTTTTCCCTTTCTGTTAGTTTTGCCTTTATTTGTACAGACCGGCTCATTTCCGGCCAATAGGTCATGCGCGCCTAACCTCATCTGCCGCTTAAGGGTAAAGGCCATTGCCACTATTGCAATAATAAACCCGGAAAAAAAGCCAATGCACACGGAAGCAATTGTTACCGAGTATTGAACAGTCATACCCGCCACTGCGTCCTGCCATGCATTTGAAAGCCCGAATATGAGCGCCCTCGTGTATAAAAGGCTGAACAGGGTCCCGATAATGGCGCCTGATAAGGCAATAAAGAGCCCTTCGGCAAGATAAAGCCTTCTCAGACGTTTCACAGGAAAGCCTATTGCCAGAAGCATACCTGTCTGACCTTTTCTCCCTTCAATGCTGAAACTGAATAAAAGCCATGTAAGGATGACGCCCGAGATTATCAGAAACATGCTCAGGCCAAGGAAGAGCTGCCCAAAATCGGTTCCTCCGGCGCTTGCCTTTATACCGGTTTCATAGACCGGAATTACAGATAACCCTATGTTCGCCGGATTTGCCCTTCTGATCATATTTTCTTCAATGGCATTCTTTTCCTTTGGTCCGGCCTTAAAACGGATCGCCGTAAAGGTGCCATATGAGCTGGCCCACATCTCCTTTCCCGCAGCAAGTGTAACAAATGCCTTTGGCGTTCCCCTGTATGTATCCCAGTAGGCCTCATCCTTATCCCTGATAAGATCGAGATTTATGGGCAGTGATGCATCCCACTCGCTGCAATTCTCTGCGTCAGAGAGCCCCGGCAGCTCAGGCGCAAGGGTTCTATCAGATGCAGCCCCTTCAATGGGGATAATCCGGCATATCCTGAAGGCCCTCTGTGCCTCCTCAAGCCTCTGCCACCCGTCAGGCCTGTAATACTTGATGATGAGTTGATCGCCCACCTTTGCCTCAAGATCATCAGCGAGCCACTCATTGATTACAATCTCATCATCCTTCATGCCTTCAGGAAATATGTCCTCAAATTCCCCTTTTCTCTCTGCTGCTGTAACCATGGAATATGGGGTAACCCTGTCACCTGCCTTAAGCCCGTTTACAAAATAGGTCAGGACAGGGATGGCATCCGGTTCTGCCTTAAGGGCTGCATCAGATAAAGCAGTATCAATAAAGACCCTTGAACTCACAAGTTCAACAGCATCTTCTCCCCTGCTCTTCAGCTCTGCCCCTGCATCTGGAAGCTGCCATTCAGAAGAAATCGCCCTATCTATTTTAGATGCATCATACTTTAAGGGGTTATTCCGGATAAGAAGCAGGTTAATAGCCCCTTCACGCCTGATCTCTCTCTGCAGCCATGAAATGGGCACAAATATATTTAATGGCTCTGCCTGATTTGATTCAAGGCTGAATCTGCCGAAATGGTTGTCATCCACCATTCCTGTTACAGGCAGACGTGCCGATATGGTGCTCTCCTTTAATGGCGCAAGCACAATATTGCGTGATATCAGCGGGGGGTTATCAAAACGCAGCACCACCTCATTAACACTCTCTGTTCCTGATGCAAGACGTCTCATAAGGGCCGTGTTTATCAATACAGCCCCATCTTCAAGCTCTCCAGGTGCCTTCCCTGCCATGGACAGACTGAAAAACCGGCCATCAATGCCCAAAACATTTACCCTGTTTACGCGCACTGCCCCGTCTCCGCGGGTTATCATCCCTGGCATACTCAGCACAGGGGCGGTTTCAATCCCCTGTTTCATAAGCCGGTAACTCAAGCCCTCCGTGAAGAACCTGTCACCTGGAGCTACAGCAAAAACTGTTTTTCCAAGCCTAGCATAAAAGGCATGCTTAAGTGTCGCCTTTACAGAATCACCAACAAAAAGCGCCCCGCTAAGGGTTGCAGTTGCAACAGATGCTGAAAGGATAAGGGCAATATTCATCCTGTAATAAAAGATAATACTCCTTATGGCCAGCCTTACTATTGTCATTCTGTATGCCCCAGTGCTATTTCCATGAGCTGTTATTTTTCATCTGAAAGCCTGCCTTTAGTAATTGTGAAAACCCTTTTAAACAGCTGCGCCAGGTCATTTGCATGGGTCACAACAACAAGGGTGATATTCTCTGTGCGGTTAAGGCTGATTAATAGATCCATCACGCTTACTGCTGTTTCATGATCAAGCGACCCGGTCGGTTCATCGGCCAGAAGCAGTTTTGGAGAATTGATCAAGGCCCTTGCAACTGCGGCCCTTTGCCTCTCTCCGCCTGAAATCTCACCTGGGCGACGATTCATACAGTCACTGATCCCCATCCTTTCTATCAGGCTGACAGCCCTCTCTTTAAGTGAACTGCTCTTGGCCCTGTCAGGGTAAGCGAGTGTCGGCACAAGCACATTTTCAAGCACAGTGCAGTGGGGCAAAAGATGATGCATCTGAAATACAAACCCGATCTCCTTGTTCCTGATACGGGCAAGGGCAGGTTCATCAAGGGTAGAGAGATCCTGCCCCATAAACTTCACCTGCCCCGATGAAGGTTTATCAAGTGCCCCGATTATATTAAGCAGTGTGCTCTTCCCGCACCCTGACGGCCCAAGCACGGCAACAGCATCCATAGCTTTAAGTTTGAGGTTTATGGAGTTCAGGACAGCCACATATCCTGGCAAACCCGGGCTGCCATAGCCCTTTGTTACATCAATTAACTCCAGCATGAATTTCATTCCTTCCCCTCCCCCAACCCCTCACGCACAATGGGGCGGGGAGCCTTTTACCCAGCTAAAAAATCCTACTCTTTTCTCTTTGCCCTATGCCCTATGCGCTATGCCCTATGCTCTATGCGCTATGCCCTATGCGCTATGCTCTATGCCATCTTTACAACCTTTTCAAGCACCCCGACCAGATTCTTTGAGCTCTTCTGTATATCAAAATGGGCCTCTATCCCCTTTCTTCCCTTTTGTCCGAGGCTGAATGCTATATCAGGGTGAAGCAAAAGGGGGGTAAGGGTTGCTGCAAAATTTTGAGGTGTATTTGGATCAACAATCAGGCCTCCTTTTGTCAGATCAAGCATCTCAGGGAATATGCCTATCTTTGGCACAACAACAGGCACCCCTGCTGCCTGTGCCTCAATGGCAAAAAGGCCATAAGCCGCCTCCTCCCTTTCAGGGACACACATCACAGAAATGCTCTTTAACCACTCTCTGCGACCCTCGCCAAGGAATTCGGGCATAAATGTCACATCATTTATAATGCCCTCCTTTTCAAGGCGCTTTTTCATATTTCCTAAAAAAGGCTCATCAGCCTGTGATCTGCCTCCTGATATCTGTAACCGGCACATCCTCAGTTCAGGGTTCTGTCTGATCAGTATAAATGTATCAATAAGTATATCAAGCCCGCGCAGGGGGCACATGCGTGAAAGAAAACCTATAACCGGCCTTTCAGGCGCCTTTATGGCAGGCGGGTATTCATTTAAATCTATGCCCATGTACACCGTATTGATCTTCTCTTCTGAAATACCAAGCCTTGGGGCAATACGTTTTGTGTATGCCCTGCTTACAGATATAAAGGCATCTATCTCAAGGGAGCATTCCATTATGAGCCTCCACACCTCTTTGCTGTAAGGCTCATCCATGCTGTCAATAAAAGCCTCCTCATCCTGAAGCATACAGACCACAGGCACATTCAGACGCCTTTTCAGAGTCGCTGCAAGCCCTCCCAGAAGCACGTTGGAGAGTATTATCACATCAGGTCTTTCATTATCGTTTGACAGCCATTCAATGAGCCGTTCCAGCTCCTTTGCCTGATTACCATTTTCGCCCTTAAGCATGGATATAGTGGTTTCACCAAGGTCACGGGAACGGGTCATGCCTGCCTTTTTTGAGACCCTTGACAGCAGTGAACGATTATCAAACAGTCTGTCCAGCCACCTGGGGCTCCTGCGGAACAACCCCAATTTCTGCTGCAGATAGACATTGATGCCCCCGTAAAAAATGGGCGCCTTGATAGTCACCTTTTGCGAATCGAGTTTAATGGGCAGATAAAGGGGCACCATTAATATCTCATGACCCTGAGCAAAAAGCGCCCTGACAAGGGCCTGATCTCTCAGGCAGTTCTCACAGTAAAAATTATCCCCTGACCCCGGTGTTATCTGTATTATCTTCATTTGAAACAGTATACCATCCCGTCATCACACCCCACTACGACCATGCCATCTGCCACAGCAGGGGAAGAGGTTATTGATCTGCCGGTTTCATATGACCATATGAGCTTGCCGTCTGCCATGTTTAACATATATAACCTGCCGTCATCACTCCCGGCAAGAACCCTGTTACCGACAATCACAGGAGAACTGTTTACTGCATCCAGGGTTTTATATGTCCACCTGGCCATACCTGTTTTTATATCAATACAGTGTATATTCATATCTCCCCCTCCTATTACTACTGCGTCATCAGTAACAGCAGGGGAAGAGATAAATGCCCCCTTATTAATCCTATACCGCCATATGGTTTCATGTGTGGAGAGCGATGCCTTTAATAACTCACCCTCATAATTGCCGACAAAAACAAGGTCATCCTGTATAGCGGCAGATGCGGCAATATAAGCGCCC
Source organism: uncultured Desulfatiglans sp. (assembly GCA_964460435.1). Taxonomy (GTDB): domain Bacteria; phylum Desulfobacterota; class DSM-4660; order Desulfatiglandales; family HGW-15; genus JAAZBV01. The sequence continues at coordinate 38,110 of CAYWRH010000005.1, read as the reverse complement.
GTATCGATCTCACCGGCCCTTTTGCCGTCGGTTAGATTGATAATATGTATCACAGCATCGCATCCGCCAAAGGCACAGTATCTGTCATTCACTGCCGGAGAGCCGTTGATGTAATTGCCTGTTTCATATTGCCAGGCCTCCTTTCCGGTAACAGCATCAATACAATAAAGAATTGAATCGTAACTGCCCGCAAGCAGATAGAGTCTGTTGCTCTCGCCCCTGAACCAGTTTACCCCGCCGGTCAGCTTGTCGCCGGCGCTGAATCGCCAGCCTTCAGAACCTGTTTCTGAATCAAGCGCATAGAGGGTTCCGGCAAGCGTCCCGATATAGACCCTTTTGTCGATAACCGTGGGAGATGCCTCTACCTCACCGTCAAGAAGTGCTGCCCAGATTTGCTTGCCTGTTAGAACATCTATGGCATACATATGCTTATCTGAGGAACCGATATATACCCTATTATCAACAATTGCAGGGGATGATTTGACCCCTGCCCCTGCCTTGAATCTCCATACAGGATTAAGACTGTCCGGGAGTTCACCCGTAACAAAACCTCTCTGTGACTGATTGCCATGAAACTGGGGCCAGTTGCCCCCCGGGTTGGCCGGAACCTTAATGCCCTGCTGCACATGCTCATTGACAGGTATTTTACTTTGTGTGCGATGGCTGTTTATACCCCATGCCAGTAGAAAACAAATAATCACGGCCAATGTTGTCCATAAAACCGTACGGGATATATTGCCCATCATAAAACCCTCAAAAAGCTGTTCTGGTAGATGATTTTTTTAATTTCTAACAAGTTAAGGACTGCGATTAAAATATTCAACAAAAATCGTATATATAGAGATAATTATCATGGTTTCACCATAAACATATATGTAAATGAAGAGGCCCGAATAATATTGAACAATAAAACAACAATATGGTAAATTCCGGCCATGGTTAATTTGAAGGACTTAGTGAAAGGAGCCTTTATGAAAAAGATAGCAATGGTTGTCTCTGTTTTTATCCTTTTTGTCTTTAATCAGGTTTCTGCCTCTGACTGGCCCCAGTACCTTGGCCCAGACAGAAACGGCGTATCCAATGAAAAGGGTCTGTTACGCTCCTGGCCTGCCGAAGGGCCAAAGGTGTTGTGGACAATCCCACTTGGCGAAGGGTTTGGAGGGGCAGCAATAAGCAAGGGCAAGGTATATGTTTATGACCGTGTTGAAGACAGGACAAACATTCTCCGCTGCCTTGATCTCATGACAGGAGAGGAGGAGTGGCAATTCACCAATGAGGCGCCGGGGTCGGTCAGCAATGACGGCACAAGGTCAACACCCACTATTGATGGCAGCAGGATATACATCTGTGACCTTTTCGGCAACTTTTACTGTCTGGACATAAATACCCGTAAGCCACTCTGGAATAAAAATATCTGGACCGATTTTGGCGGTCGTGAGTATCCTACATGGGCCATTGCCCAGAATCCCCTTGTCTATAAGAACATGGTAATAGTTGCTTCGCAGACCAAAGAGACAGGTCTGGTTGCATATGACAAAGAGAACGGAAACATTATCTGGAAAACAGGTAAACTTAAAGGAGAGGCATGTTATGTTTCGCCCTCCATAGCAAAAATTTCAGGAGAAGATCATCTGATCATGATAACTGCCAGCAGCCGTGACGGCTCTGTCAAGGGGGCTGTCCTTGGATATAACCCTAAAAACGGCGCCCTTTTATGGACATATGAAGGCTGGCAGTGCGGTATTCCAGTTCCCAATGCCACACAGGTCAGTAACAGCCAGATTTTTATTACAGGAGGGTATAATGCAGGGTCAGTCCTTCTGCAGATCGATAAAAAAGGCGGTTCCTATAAGGTAAATGAGGCAATGGCTACAAAAGAGTTCATCTCCCATGTTCACCCTGCAATTTTTTATAAAGGGCATCTATACAGCCAATGCAGTGACAACTCCACGAAGGATGGCCTTTGCTGCATGGATCTTTCAGGCAATATTAAATGGAAGACCAAAAGAAAACCCGGCTTTGACAAGGGCGGGTATATACTTGCCGACGATATAATAATAAGCAGCGACGGAGAAAAGACATTATACCTTATTGAGCCAGACCCCACAGAATTCAGGGTGCTTGCGAAGGCTGAACTGCTTGATACAAAACAGTCATGGGCGCCGCTTGCATTGAGTGACGGAAAACTTATTATAAGGGACCAGAAGCAGATGAAGTGTGTGGTTTTAAAATAGGGGTTCAAGGGGTCGAGGATTCCAGGGTTCGAGGGTTAAAAAACAGGTAAAGGGCTCAAGGCACAAGGCTCATGGTTCAGGGCGCAGGTTAAAAAAAAAAGAGAATACAGGAAAGAACAGACAGGAGTAAAAATTGTCATTCCACGGCCTGTCCGTGAAATCCAGCCGTCTTTATGGTGGTGATATAATATGTCCGGAAAGGATTTGGTAATATACTGCAGATGCATTCACAGGGAGCTTGTTTCAAAAGAATCCTGTGAATACATATTGCAGAATCTCGGTCAATCCGGTTTAGAAGTCATCGCAGTTGATGATCTGTGCGGGCTGGCAGCCCGGCATGACCCTTTATTGAGGGAATGGGCGCAGTGCCCTGAACTTACTATCATCGCCTGTTATGAGAGGGCCATACGCTCCCTGTTTGATATGGCAGAAGCACCTCTTCCGCTTGATTGTTCTGTAAGGATTCTTAACTGCCGCTCCCTTTCACCTGAAAAGATTATGGATGCCGTAAAAGAGCGCAATTCAGTTGAGTCTGGCCGGAAAATGGATTTTATTAAACACAGCGGCAGGCAGGAACCCTGGTTCCCTGTAATAGACATGAGGCGCTGCCGGCGCTGCAAGCTCTGCTTTAACTTCTGTCTCTTTGGCGTTTACTCTGTTGATGATGATGGAGATGTCAGGGTTTCACAGCCTGATAACTGCAAAAACAACTGCCCTGCATGCGCCCGTGTCTGTCCGGCAAGGGCAATTATTTTTCCAAAGATAAATCAATCGCCCATAAACGGGGATGAAATTGATGAATCAAAGATCACCCCTTCTTCGGCGAGGATTGATCTTTTGCAGGAAAAGGATATCTATGCCATGCTGCGTAACAGAAGCAGCCGGGGTGAGCGTTTTTCTCCTGAACCAGGGCCTAAGGCAAATATGCTTGAAATGCTGCACAAACAGCTCGATATCCCCATGGATGTATTGCAGGCGCTCTCGCCTGCCGATCTAGACCGTATTCATAAAAAGGCCTCTTCGGGCGGGAAAATGGATGAATAAAAGCGCCTTAAAACCCTCTGTTATCCTGGTTGCAGACCGCACCCTTTCTGCATCCTACAGCATCCTGTTCGAAGGCATCTTTGCCACCATGCAGACCACGCAGGTTCCAGGGCCGCTGATGCGCCACTTATTGAGTCCAAAGGTACACACCGATGCGCAGGGGCGTGCCCATACAGCCCCTCTCGGGCTTCGCCGTATTGAATCTTCCCTTCGTGCCTCCGCAGGCCTTGATGCTGACGATGTGGTATGCACCACACCGGAACGGCTGCCTGATCTATTAGGGCCATGGGTAAAGCTTGTGCTTTTCAGCTCAAGTGATCCGCTCGGTCACGGCATGAGCAATACAACCACAAGCGCATTCTGGAATGGTGAGCTCTATACAAAAAAATGGACCAGGGAAACTCTTCTTATGCTCAGGGCAGAAAAGGAACGCTACCCGTTTAAGGTTCTCTTTGGTGGGACAGGTGCATGGCAAGTTCTAGCCTACCCGGATGAAGCGGCTGAACTTGGCATTGATATCATATATGAGGGATATTTTGAGGATAAAGGGCCTGAGCTTGTCATTGATCTGCTCGAAGGCAGATTTGCAGACCATCAGGTTATTGCAGATGGAACAGGGGCACACAGGATTCAGCCCATATGCGGCGCATCAATGATGGGGATCATTGAACTCTCAAGGGGCTGCGGCCGGGGATGCCGCTTCTGCAGCATGGCCCATAAGGGAATGAGACATCTTTCTAATGATCTCATCATGGCCGACCTTGAGACAAACCTCGCAGCAGGAGTAAGGTCAGTAGTAAGCGGTAGCGAGGATTTTTTCCGTTACGGCTCTTCTTCATTAAGGCCTGACTTCAATGCCCTTGCTGCTCTGCTCACACAGATGAAACAGCTAAAGGGTCTTTCTTTTATGCAGATAGATCACGCCAATGTCACAAGTGTGCTGCAGCTTGACGAAAAGGAATTAAGGGAGATAAGGCATCTTTTAACATGGGAAAAACCGGCCCGCTATCTATGGGTAAACATGGGCGTTGAAAGCGCAAACGGCAGGCTGGTGGCAGCCAACAGCCCCGGAAAGATAGCCCCCTTTTCTCCTGATGACTGGCCTGAAATGGCAGGCGAGGCAGTTGGCAGGTTGACCCGTACCGGCTTTTTTCCGGTAATAAGTATTATTCTCGGTCTGCCTGGTGAAGAGCCCTCTGATGTTGCTGATACACTCAGACTGGTAAAGGGATTTGAAGGCCAGGAGCTTGTGGTTTTCCCTGTATTTTATGAACCGATCCTTGAAGAGGATATTTTTGCTACCGGCAATTTTTCCATCAAAAATATGCGTGCTGATCATCTTGAGTTATACCGTACCTGCTATGAAATAAATTTCAGGCGGGTTCCAAGACTCATGTGGGACAATGAGCGTGCCGGGGGGGTATCTTTACTGAAGCGCATGACCCTGCAGGTAATGGGCCGGGCAGAGATAGCAAACTGGAGGATGGCATTCCGCAGGATGGCAGGAAAGATGCAGCCATATGCTGAAAAAGGTTGCTCTGGCAGAATGGAGGAAAGGGTATGAACCAATTTGTCCCTGCATCAATATACAACATTCATCCAACCCAGAAAGAGGTGCCGCCCACCCTGAAGGAGCGGGAGGATCTGCGTCAGTTAATAACTGAATATGTACAGAAAAATGAACTCTGCGCCCCGCTTGGGATCAATGAACTTAAATATCATGCGACAGGCGTGCTTAAGGAGAATAACCTGCCAATCCAATATGCAGACTTTGCCGCTGTCCTTATTAACAATGCACTGTGGCGTGAAACAGTTGCGGCAACCCCGTATAGCAAGCGTCTATTGCTCATGCCAAAGTGCCTTAGTTCTTCAATAAACTGCGGGGCACAGACAGATGAGATCGGCCTTCTGTGTGAACACTGCGGGTCATGCATCATACATGATTTTAAGCGACAGGCAGAGGAGCTTGGGTATGCTGTGCTTATTGCCGAGGGTTCTCCAATCGTTATGTCTCTTATTGAAACAGGCAGAATCGAGGCGGTTATAGGGGTAAGCTGCCTCGCAACGCTTGAAAAGGTCTTTCCATACATGGAGGCTGGCGCTGTGCCAGGAATAGCTGTTCCCCTGCTCTATGACGGGTGTAAAGACACGGCAATAGATACAGACTGGCTGTGGGAGGCTGTTTATGAAATATCCGATAATCCTTTAATACCGCGGCTTGATCTTAAAAAGGAATACGCCAGGGTTAACGCATGGTTCATAAGCGAGGCGCTGGAATTGCTTATAAAGCCTGAAGGCACGCAGACAGAGGCGCTTGCAATAGAATGGATGGCGCTTAAGGGAAAAAGGTGGCGGCCATTTCTGGCAGCCTGCGCCATTTCTGCCCTTGATCCTCACAGGAAAATCCCTGAGTCAAACATACAAAAACTGGCTGTGGCAGTGGAATGTTTTCACAAGGCATCGCTTATCCATGATGACATAGAAGATGACGATAAGATACGCTATGGCAAAAAAACCCTTCATGCAGAATACGGGGTCCCTGTTGCGCTGAACGCGGGAGATCTGCTTATCGGCTGGGGATATCAGCTACTCTCTGAACTCGACACCTGTGCGGATCTGCGTTCAGCATTGATTAACATTGCTGCCCATGCACACCGTGTTATGTGCCTGGGCCAGGGTGAGGAGCTTGTCTGGTCACGAAACCCAGGATGCCTTTCTTCCGGCCAGGTTCTCGAAATTTTCAGAAAAAAGACCTCCCCGGCATTTGATGTTGCGCTGACCCTTGGCGCCATGCTGGCAGGCGCTGATGATTCCACATTAGACTCTCTTCATCATTACAGTGAGGCCATAGGCGTAGCATACCAGATAGGCGATGATCTTGAGGACTATCTGATGCCGGAAGAGGATATGCACCGGCTGCTTGATCGTCCCTCCATTGTAACGGCCCTTGCCACAGAACAGGCGAGCGGCCAGGCCCGTAAGCTCCTTCAGAGGGCATGGCAGGAGAAATATGTGAGAGAGCATGAATTTGACAGAATAGTTAGTATCTTTAGGGATCTCAAGATTGATAATGGTGTGCGTGATCTGATGAGAGAGGTAAAGACAAGGGCGATTGATACAATAACACAACTTAAAAACCCTGCCCTTAAAGGGCTTCTGCGCCGGGTAATAAGTAAAATATTTGGTGACTTTGACTTGATGGGATGTTGCAATGACATTAAGACACAAGATGCTTCAGGCCCTAACCAGGGCCCCGGAACTGCTCAATAAATCCACAGACCTTGTGAGGAGGTATGTGATGAACCAGATATGTGCGGACGGGGGTTTTTTGGGCCGTGACAATAAAAGCGATCTTTACTATACTGCATTTGGTATTGAACTGGCTATTTCCCTTGGATGCAGCCTGCCTGTTGATCTTTTTAAAAGATACCTTGACAGCTTTGACAACATTAGCGAACTTGACCTTGTTCATCTTTATAGCCTCGCACGCTCATACAGAAATCTGGCTGATATTTCACCCTATCCTGTTGACTCCGGCATAAAGGAGGGGGTGAAAAGACGGCTTGATATGCTCAGGTGTGCTGACGGGGGCTTCAGCACCAGTCGATCTGATAATAATGGCAATCTCTACGGCGCCTTTCTCACCCTTGCCATATGCCAGGATATTGATATTGCCCTGTCTGATACTGAACCGATTATTAACTGCATTAAAAGGCTTGAAATGGATGATGGCGGCTTTGCAAATGAAGAGGCCGGGGGAATATCAACCACCCCTTCAACAGCAGCCGCCATCTGTTCGTATCATATGCTTTCTTACCCTTTGCCTGAAAGGGCTCACGAATGGTTGATGAACCGTCAAAGTAAAAACGGGGGCTTCTGCGCCTTTAAAAGTGACAGCCCCTTAAATATGCCTGATCTATTAAGCACTGCAACCGCCCTTCAAGCCCTTTCATACAGCAACACTAAAAAGATCCGGCGCGAACTGCATCTTGATTTTCTTGACAGCCTGTGGAATCAAAAGGGCGGATTCAGCGGGAACTGGGCTGATCCCATAGTGGATTGTGAATATACCTATTACGGGCTTCTTGCCTTGGGTTATCTTGCGGATATTCCATGACAGATATTGACTCTACCATTATTAGGCTAAAACAGATGCTCATCGCCGAAAGCAATGATAAAGGTTACTGGAGCGGAGAGTTGAGCAGCAGCGCCCTTTCCACAGCTACCGCACTTTTTGCGTTGGCCTCCGCGGATAAAAAGGCCTATGAGTCAAATATTGATTCGGGCCTAAGCTGGCTCATAAAAAACCAGAACCCTGATGGAGGATGGGGCGATACAACTATAAGCAAAAGCAACCTGAGCACCACCCTTCTTGTTTACAGCGCCATGACAGTTGCATCACCCAAAAAGGATTCCCTTGATGCCTGCGAAAAATATATATGCAGCATCGCAGGTTCCATTGATCCGGATGATATTGTTAGATCAATATTAACAGCATATGGCCCTGACAGGACATTCTCCATTCCTATTCTCACAATGTGTGCCCTTGCTGGCAGACTGGGGGTGGATGGGTGGAAGCAGCTTCATGGCCTTCCCTTTGAACTTGCGGCTCTTCCCAGGCAATGGTTCAAATGGCTTAATCTGCCTGTTGTAAGCTATGCCCTTCCAGCGCTTATCGCAATAGGCCAGGCTATATTTTTTCATCGCCCGCCCTGTAATCCAGTTCAGAGGTGCATCCGCAGACTGGCGCTTTCTAAATCGCTTAATGTCCTGACAAAAATCCAGCCTGAGAACGGTGGCTTTCTGGAGGCTACGCCCCTGACCAGCTTTGTTGTCATGAGCCTTGCGGGCTGCGGACACAGAGGGCACATTGTTACAAAAAAGGGGGTTAATTTTTTGCTTCACAGCCAGCGAAAAGACGGGAGCTGGCCTATAGACACAAATCTTTCCACCTGGGTCTCCACAATGGCTGTCCGGGCGTTAAAGAAAGACAATATCAGTGAAGCTATGCAAAGATCCATTTTAACATGGCTTCTTGACCAGCAGCAGAGGGAGATGCATCCATATACCGGGGCTGATCCTGGAGGATGGGCATGGACAGATCTCCCCGGGGGAGTGCCTGATGCAGATGACACAGCAAGCGCCCTCATGGCCATACTGACACTTGACCCTGTTGCAGAATATTCCCTTGATGCAGTTGAGGCGGGAGTTTCATGGCTCATTGGCCTCCAGAACAGTGATGGGGGCATACCCACCTTCTGCAAAGGGTGGGGCAGACTTCCATTTGACAAAAGCGCCACAGACCTTACAGCCCATGCGCTTGCCGCATGGGCTTCATGGATGCCCCGCATTAACCAGCCATTACAGAGGTCTGTGAGCAGGGCTATTCAGAAGGGTTTCAGGTTTTTACAAAATGCGCAGAGGCCTGATGGCTCATGGGCGCCTCTGTGGTTCGGCAATGAACATGCCAAAGGGATGGAAAACCCTGTTTATGGAACAGCAAAGGTCATTTCTCACCTAACCCTCATGAAATCAGATGAATTTTCCCCCATGAAAGGATCACTTGTTAAAGGCCTTAAATGGCTGATCAAGGTTCAAAAGGAAAATGGCACATGGGGAGGAGACAAGGATGCGCCAGGCACAATTGAAGAAACCGCCCTTGCCCTTGATGCCATTTCCGGCTGCGCTGCTATTGATGGTCTATCCGATAATCTGGCTGATGCTCTCAAAAAGGCGCTCTTGAATGGATCAGAGGCATTGATTGAAAGAGTTAACAGCCATGAAACACTGCCCCCAAGCCCAATAGGCCTTTATTTTGCAAGGTTATGGTATCATGAAAGGCTATACCCTATTATCTTTTCTTTATCTGCATTACTAAAGGCAAGAGGGTATCTTTTTCAGCATGAAGACTTTTCATGATGCCTCTATTTCAGCATGAACCGCATTGATTAAAAAAGAGCGGCATGTTATATTCCCCTGTAAATTGCATTAAACCATTCAACAATCAGGGATGGGGGATATGGTTAAGGAAAAAGAGATACGTGAGACTAATCTTTCCAAGGCGGTGATAGACCTTCTTATTGAAATCCCCATGTTTGACCAGATCAAGTCTGATGATCTGAAGATACTGGCCAGAAGCATGAACTTTATGGATTTCCAGCCCAGGGAGGTTATATTTTCAGAGGGTGACAAGGGGGATTTTGTCTGTTTTGTCACCAGGGGCGCACTTGATGTTGTCAAAAAAAACGAGAAGGGCAAAGAGGTGGTAATAGCCACACTGGGCAAGGGCCGCTCTATAGGTGAGATGTCAATTATCGATGATTTTCCCAGGTCAGCCACAGTAAGGGCAAAATCACAGACCACGCTTCTGATACTTACGCGAAAAAGGTTTGAGGAGATGCTTGAACAGCATCCCCAGATCGGGGTAAAACTGCTTAAGGGGATTGCAAGGTTTATGAGCATGAACATGAGAAAGACATCAAGCCTGCTTGCCGATTATATGCTTCCGCTGTAGGGGTTTTATCTACAGCGCTTTTGACCTATTAGCCACTCAGATTTCAAGATCGTGGAGACAGGTTTTAAACCTGTCTCTACCCAGACATATGGTGATCCATCTGGCTATTTTTTATTAAGCTTTGCCTTTAAAAGGTCTCCTATGGTGCCGAATGATTTGCCAGCCTTGCTGTTTGCAGTGCTGAAGCCCTCTAAGAGCTCTTTCTCCTCATCCTTCTCATCTGATGCCAGGACAAGTGAAAGCCTTCTCTTTTCTTTATCTATGCCATTGATCCTTACATCTATCTCCTGACCATCTGTAAGCGCCTCTCTTGCATGGTTTATCCTCTTCTCCTTGCCAAGTTCGGAGATATGTAAAAGGCCGTCTATGCCAGGCTCAAGGGTGATAAATGCCCCGAACTTTTCACACCTTGCCACCTTGCCCCTATGCACCGAACCTTCAGGGTATTTTTTAATTATGGTATCCCAGGGGTCAGGCAGTTTCTCCTTCAGGCTGAATGAGTATTTGTTATTATCCCAGTCAAGTGATGAGATAATGACATCCACCTTCTGGCCTACAGAGAGTATGCCCTCTATGTCATCCACGCGTCCCCATGAGAGTTCTGATACAGGTATCAGCCCCTCTATGCCATCAGCCTCTATAAATGCCCCGAATTTTTTTATTGAGGTTACAGTGCCGGTTACTGTCATGCCTACCTTGAGGCGCTCTTTAAGTTCAAGTTTTCTTTTTTCCCTCTCCTCATCGACTATTGCACGATGCGAGAGGACAATGTTACGGCCCTTTTCTCCGTACTGGGTAACCCTGAATGTGAGTTCAGAACCAATGACCGTGCTGCTCTCCTCCATGCGCCCAAGGCCAAGCTGAGAAAATGGGCAGAATGCGCGGCTCTTGCCGGCAAGCCTGACCTCATAGCCCCCCTTTACCTCCTTTTCAATAACACCCTGAACAGGTATGCCATTATGATAGGCATCCTCAAGAAATTCCTTTCCTGTGGATTCAAGAGAAAGTTTTGTGGTAAAGAGCCTTTCACTGTTATGTGATGACAGAAAATAGGCCCTTACCATGTCGCCACTCTTTATTGTGATATTCCCCTCTTCATCCTTGAACTCGCTCAGGGCTATGACGCCTTCGGACTTGCTCCCGGTGTCTATAAAGACCCATTCATCAGCGATCTGGATAATGGTGGTCTCTATCTCCTGACCCGGCTGAAAGAATGTGGCCTTCACCTCGCTCTGTTTTAAGAGCTCCTCAAAGCTCTCTCCAAAACTCTCTTCAACCTTGCCATTTTCCTCTATATTTTCATCTTCCATGTCCATAATTTAACCTGCACCTCTTTTTTTTATTTATACCATTCGCCCTGCACCAATCGCCCAGCGCCTTGCGCCCTACGCCAGCGTGTTTCCATTATACCCGAAGCACTTGCCATCTATATCAGTAAACTCGATAAAAACCCTGTTTCCGGGCACACCGATCTCCCTTTCCAGAAATCCGCATACCTTGCCTGAATACTCGGGGCATCTGCCCTTATCAAGCCCCAGGGCCTTTATCCGCACAAAGGCACAGGGCTCGCCTGTGCCGCCAAAGATAAGCGGCGTGCCGGGTTTGATGGCAACCATAATCACCTGTTCAGGCTTGCTCATCATCTCTGCCAGAAACCTGCTCGCCTTTTTTGAAATTTTTTCGGTCTCTGAAATCTCAATCTTCTTATTGGTTTCAATACTGAAATAGGGCATGATTTCTCCTTGTCTCCTTATTGATGTGATATTTGCACAATTAATTATTTTAGTCCAGAGGCTGGTATAGGAAATAAAAAGGGGTTCAAACTTATGAGAAGATGAACCCCCTCTATTTGAGCAATTAGTGTTCGGCCTTTATCCGGTTTCCATCCTTTTTTGGCACCTGCCACTCACCAAAGAATGGCACCTCAAATACTGTAACCCTGTCACACCCGGGCTTTTTAAATTTTTCAGGATATGCGCCGGGCAGGATAACATCCTGCTTGACAAGCTGTTTTTTGAGCGCCTCTATATCCACATCCCTTACAGTAACGCCCTGTTTCAGTGAAAGGGCCGCTGCTGTCCCTGCTGCCTCGCCTATTGCAATGCAGTGGGGGATAAGGTTAAAAAAGTTATTTGTCTCCTGATCAGAGGAAAATGCCCTGCATCCAACCAGCATATTGTCAACACCTTTTGGCAGAAGCGCCCTGTAGGGGATAAAGGTAAGCGGTGAGTTGAGTGAATTCTTGCCCCTGTCCAGATCAGGAAATACGGCTATTGTATCGGGGAATGGCTCATTGCGCTGCAAGTCTTCCGATGTAACCATATAATCGCCATGCACCCTTCTTGCGCCCCTTGTGCCAAGCTGTGGCGATGAAAGCACAATAAAGCTCTCCTCAAAGCCGGGGATATTCTTTTTAAAGTAGTCGAAGGTTAAGAGCATCTTCTCACGGCCAAGCATCTCAACCCTTGTAAGCTCTTCAACATCGGTCTGGCTCTTGTTTGCGTATCTCGGGTGCACCCATACCACCTTTTCCTGATTCGGGAGATTGCTTCTCATGAAACCCGGGTGACCTCCCTTCTGCATAAGCTCCATCATCATCTCTCCCCATTTGTCCGGATGTTCCCTGCGGAAATCCTCAACCTTTACCAGATTCACATTATCGATCCAGTAGCAGAGTGAGAGATTGGCAATCCTTATCCTCGGGTCTATGTCAGTATCAAAGGTGGCGCCTGTAAATGGCAGGAGATCGCCATCACCTGTGGCATCTATGACAACCTTTGCCATTATTGCCTGACGGCCTGACTTGCTCTCAAAGATCACACCGACAGGTTTGTTGCCGTCCATAATGGGCATTGTGCCCCATGCGTGCAGGTATGTCTTTATCCCGGCCTCATTGACCATGTTGTTAAGTATGCACTTTCCTATCTCAGCATCAATAAGGGAGGAGTAAATAATGCGTCTTTCACGCACCCAGAAGAATGATCTTTCATTCCAGTAATTGACAAGCTTGGGGTCATCAGAGCCCCAGATATCCATTGGAGGATGAAACTCTGCCTTCCTTTCGGAGAGCCTCTCTATAAACTCCTGGTTAATGCCTGCTATCTGAAGGTTCCCGTCAAAGTCTGACAGGCATGGGATAATTGTAACAAGACCGCCTGTGCTCATTCCACCAAGATGACCATATCTCTCTATAAGAACAGTATCGGCTCCGTTGCGCGCCGCGGCAATCGCTGCGCCGATCCCGCCGGGGCCACCGCCTACAACCACAACATCACATTCACGGACAACATTAACCGTTTTATTCGGTTCAGGTATTGTTCTGATAATCTCTGCCAATTTTGTTTCCTTTCATTTTGTAGAATGATATTCAAGACGCAATAACTTACCGACCTGAGCGCCAGCCTGATTTTAGCTATCTGAAAAATGCCAGCGATTTTCATATCAAAACTGGCAAGTTATATTTTTTGCGCCTGAAAAAATAAAAATTGGAGCAAGCTTACCCTATGAATTCCATAAAATCAATACGATTAAATAGTTTCATTCAAAAAACTTAAAAATTTTAAACTTATTATCATTAGCTCTTAAGTTGAGGCAGCGAGGTGTCGATGAGCATACCAAAACATCATATAACAATAGTAAATATTGCCAGCAGACAGGATTAAACAGAGCTGTATAAAAAGGATAAAAACAGAGTTCAGACATGCCGGAAAACAGAAGCGGATTATCGGTTATCAGAGAAATATTAAATAGTTATGATACAAATGAGCAGACAGAGATCGCTGCGCAGCTCTTTCTTGAGTACTGTGTCTATCAGGACCAGTGCGCAAATGTAAGGCGGCTTGCCCCCTTGATTAATACAGTGGCAGAGGCATTGACAAAGGGTATGAATAATGAAGAGGGGCTGAGACAGGGCATAAGGGCGGTACAGATATATCTCCAGATCCCGCCTGTTGAATATTATGGCGAGACCCTTGTAAGGCTCTCTTACCTTGACAGGGAGAGCGTAGATGAAATGCTTGCCATAAAACCGGAGGGAAAGGTACTGGGCACATTCCTGCTTGAGCAGGGGCTTATAACACAGGAACAGAGGGATATAGCGGTTATTGCACAGAGGAGGCTCTTTACAATACAGGAGATATATTCAAGGGTGGTTAACCCCGGAAATAGAGGTGATGAGGCCCAGGTGATGGAGGGGCTCAAGGATGTGCTTCAGCATTTTCTTACATCCACAAGCGAGCTTGAGGATGACCTTAATCATTCCAATATTGAAAGTATCCCGACGGCGCTCAAAAGACTTGAAAACATCATATCAGAGACAGAGAAAGAGACAACTGCTGTTCTTGAAATAGTTGAGAACCTCTTTGATATTGAAAAGGAGATGAGAGCCTGCCTGTTAAAAATAAAGGAGTGCAGCGACCCGTCAAACAACCTTGTTTCTGAACAGATAGAAAACCTGATGAATAGGCTTAATCATATAAACAGGCAGAGCCTTAATCTGACCAGCACACAGCAGATACAGGACAGGATAGGTCAGCAGCTTCTTAAAATAATACCAACCATACAGACATTTCAGGATCAGATAACCAAGATTGCCAGAAAACTCAGGCTTAACTGGCACAGTATTGACAAGGATAAGGATAATCAGCTCATGACTGGTTATGAAAGAAGCGGGACAGAGGGACGCGCCAGACAGGATGATGTTGATAACCTGCTCTCAAGCCTGGGGCTGTAAAAGCATGGTGTTCGGTTTGAGGTTTAAGGTCTGAGGGAATCTTTATCAACTCAACAGGCTGAAACCTTTTTGCCGGTTTCAGCCCTGTCTACACCCTCTAATACTACTCTTTGTTGCTGTTGGTCCATTCCCTGAACTTTTCCTTTTCCTCCTCGCTCATGCTGTTCCATTCCAGCCATTTCCTGAATTCTTCCCTTTCTTCATCGTTCAGGCTGTCCCACTCCTGCTTGAGCGCTGCATCCTCCTTCATGGCGGGGGATTCCTCTATTTGTGCATTAAGGCCGGAACTGCCTCTATCATTTTGCCTCTCCGGAGTCATGGATATGTCTTTTTCCATGATGGCCGGCTCTTCAGGTTCTGTATAGTTCCCTGTTTCGCTCTTTATAACAGAACGCGAGACCCTTGTGCCCTCGTTTTTCTTGTCGGAATATTTTGCAATCTTTGCTACCCAGATATCCGGATTCTCAGCGAACCTTTTGGCCTCTGTCACATCATTAAGCTCTGGATAGGCCAATGTATAAAGAGCGCCCCTTTTCGCATTGAACTTCAGGGTAATCTCTTTGGACCTGATCTCTTCATGCCTTTTTCTGCCGTGTTCCCAAAAGGTGCGGTAAATAACCACAATTTCATGCTCACCCGGATTCACATGAATTTCATCTATTCTGCTAAGTATATAATCAGCAACTGACTTGACACGGCGGCCATCAATACTCAAAACCTCTGTATCTGCGGGGACCCTTATTCGTGCGGCCTCTGCTGGCGCTATGTTTGATTCATCATAGACCCTGACTGGACTGCGTTTCATGCAGGATGAAATAGAAAAAAGTAATCCAATTGAAATCAGGGCGGCAAATAATGATCTGTATTTCATATCTATCCTCGCTATTAAAACACTGGGGAAATCGGTCTGATGCGCATTCCGGCACCTTGGATAAAAATTATATTAGTTATCTTTTTTTTAGGGGAATATAGGAAGCTAATACCTGTATGTCAAGACAATTATAGCTGTGAGTTACAATGTAAAAGATAAGCTTGGCAAAAAAGAAACCCTGCCTTTTCAGACAGGGTTTCTTTTTTTGAATCGTTTAAGGTTCTATCGGGATTTTAGTGTTTAATCTTCTCCCATTCCTTTTGATATTCCTTCTCAAAATCCGGGCACCTGTGTTCGGTATGGCATTTCAAACAGAGAGCCACACCCGGTTTAACCTGTGATACGTTACTCGGGTCTTTCAGGTGTTCAGTCCGGTCGCCATGGCAAGATTCGCACTGGACATTCCTTAATTCCTTTTCCTGTGCCTTCATGGTAAAGCCGCCTGCCTCTTCAAAACGGGTTGTATGACAGACAAGGCAGTCAGGATTAACCTGCCTTTGCTTATCTACCAGTGTCTGAAATGCCTTTGCATGTTTGCTCTTCTGCCAGATATCATATGCATCAGCATGACACTCACCGCATGAGGCGGCCCTTAAAGTCACAGCCTCATCTTTCACAGCCTCTCCAGCCTGAGTGGTATAAAGCTTGTTAACCTCTTTATTGAAGTCATCAATCATGGCCTTTACATTTGCATCGTTGGCTATCTTGTCATTATAGGGCACAAGGGTATTTGTAACAGTCTTGGTTCCATCAGCAGCCTTTTCTATTACAAGCATGCCCTGATACTGCCCCTTCTCGCCTGTCTGTACTATATATGTATTATTGGCCTCATAGGGGGTTTCAAGCCTCTGTTTGTGGTGTCCGCCAACAACCACATCAACGCCGTTTATCTTCCTGGCAATGATCCAGTTCTGGCCCATGTGCTGATGTGTGAGGACAATCACAAAATCCACCTTATCCTTGAGCTCAGCCACCCTGGCTGTTGCTGTTTCCAATGGGTTAAGCACTGATAATGAGGAGCCGGCAATATCACCAAATGGTTTTGCAACATCATTTGTGGTTCCCATAATGCCGATTATGCCAACCTTAATATTATCAATCTGCTTTATCACATATGGCTTGAATAGAAGCTCATTTTTATCATTCACAATATTGGCTGAAACAAATGGGACATCATACCTTTTCTCAAGTTCCTTCAGAAAATCGGTCCCTAGAGCCAGCTCAAGCTCACCTACATTTATTGCATCGATTCCAATATCCTTATTGACCCTGGTTATCAATTCGGCCTTAAGTTTTGCAGTAGGCATAAAGGATTCTTTTATTTGGGTGTGTTCATTGAGCAGGTCACCTGAATCTACGATAACCAGGTTCTTTTCTGTCTTTTTGTATCCATTAAGATATGTAGTTTTTTTATAGAGCCCGCCGAGCATCTCACCGGTGTCAGCTCACCCGCACGGTTCAAGATACCCCTCGACATTATTGCTGTATGCCAGCACTATCCTTTTATTTCCTTCTGTGCCCGATGTTACTGAAATTACAATGAGAGAAAAGAGTGCGATTACCGCCATTGAGAAAAAAGCTGTTTTGATTTTCATTTTATAAAACCTCGATTAAATGTCCTTAATACTCCCGTTCAAATGAATTGATCGGTTTAACGCTAAATTTTGCCTTTTTCAGGCTGTTCATACCATTTGCCCTGATATGCCGACCCCCGTAATGGGACAATTTGCATACGTCATGCTAACAGAATTTATTGATAAGTCAAGGAATGAGAAAAACTGATACACCTTTATGACCCAACTAAAAATGGGCCCTGACAAAAAAAGGGTTTATCAGGGCCCGTTTCATTATTGTTAATCCTGTCAGCCAGTTTTATTACGCCTCTCTCTTTTTTTTGAAAAATGCCTTTACTGCAACCCCTATAAGCCCTGCTGAGAGCAGTATCATCACGATATCGGCCAAAAGCAGGATATAACTCCCACTGGAAAAATAGCGCTCTGCAAGAATGATCAGGGCAAATATGGTTGTGATTATCATAAAGGCTGCTGGCAAAAGGAGAAACCCGTTCTTTTTACGGTTTGCCGCAAGCCATGCTGCAAGGGTTATGAGGGTCAGGGCTGCTAAAAGCTGATTTGCTGTCCCGAAGATTGGCCAGATAGCGCTGAATGCATTGGTAAATGCCAGTATCAGCATAAGCGCTACTGATAATGACGAATTAAAGATGTATGACCTTACCCATTTCGGAGGGTTTTTAAAGAGAATAGACCAGAGCTCCTCGAACAGATAGCGGTTGATGCGCACAGCAGTATCGAGTGTGGTTGCTACAAACCCTTCTACCATGAGTATGCCGAAGACCGTTCCGTAAACCATAGGGATATTAAGCCCCTTGTGCATAAGCCCGCTCATTGCCAGGGCAAAGGCCAGAATAGGGTTTGAACTTCCTGCCTGAGGATGGGCTATTTTAGCATACTCATCAAAGGGGATACCTACCGAAAGGGCGATAATCACACCAACAGCAAGCATGGTTTCAAGCAGCATTCCTCCATAGCCTATCACACGGGCGTGGGGCTCGCATGTAACCTGTTTTGAAACAGTGCCGCCGGCGACAAGGGCATGAAACCCGGAGATGGCCCCGCAGGCGACAGTAATAAACAAAAATGGCCATATAAGGCCAAGGGAAGGGGCAGATGTGCCTCCAGCAATATTTAAGGCGGGCGCTGTGGCAGTAACACCCTGCATACCGGCGCCTATTGTGCCGGCAACAAGCAGTATGAGCCCTCCATAGAGAATAAAGACATTGGTAAAATCCCTTGGCTGAAGCAGTATCCATACCGGCACTCCAGCTGCAACAAGCGTATAGAGACTCAGCACAATCATCCAGACATTAACATCAAGTGAAATGGGCATCCAGAGGCCTATAATGATCGATATCAGACAGACAAGAATGGCCAATGGCACCGTTATACCAAGGGAAATATTTTTACGGTAATTCATAAAACCGATTAAGGGCGCGAACAGCGTAATGATAATAACAGAGGTTGAGGCTATCCCCCCTATTCTGCCAAAGGCAGCGCCATCCTTTATAACGGTCTTCAATATTATCTGATCAGATGCCAGTTTCATCTGTTCAAGCGAAACAAGTGAGGTAAGGGATGTTGCCGATGCCACCAGAAATGCTGAAGTAACAAGAAGTATCATGACAATGGTAAATGCGATCATCAGCCCGAACCCGAAATCACCAAGGGATTTCCGGGCGATCTCTGCTATGGATCTGCCGCGCTCGCGGATGGATACGAAAAGTGTTACATAATCATGAACCGCGCCGAAAAAAATGCCTCCTATTACTACCCACAGCCATACAGGGATGGCGCCGTACATGATCGCCATGGTTGGCCCTATAATAGGCCCTGCGCCGGCTATGGATGCAAAATGGTGGGCAAATACCACCTGCCCCTTGGTTGGGCAATAGTCAATACCGTCATTAAATTCGCATGCAGGGGTAACCCTCTTTTTATCTTCGCCCAGTATCCGAGCTATGCGACCCGAATAAAACCTGTATCCCAGCGCTGTGAAAATAAGCGCAATAACAAGAAACCAGAGTACATTCATGAGAAGACCTCCTGTAGAATGAAAACCTCAGAGACTATATTACATGCCAAAGTATGATTCAATACCTTCTTTATTTGCCGGTTTATATGAAGCCCCCCCCCTGCCACATGGTGATTTGTTCAGCGTTTATCTCCCCTCATTCTCCGGTTTGTTCTGGCAGACTTTTTTTCTTTTCTCTTCTCCCTCCAGATCTTCACCTTCTGGAATATCCATAAAGAGATAAAATAGGAAGGCACGCAGGCAACAAGGCCGGTTATAATACCCCCTATTAAAAGCGCTGAACCAATTTCAAAACCTGAAGAAAAAAGGGTATTCCAGATAACCGATACCTCATCATGGCGATTAATTGCAGCCATTATCTTCTTTATAATTTCATGCCCGCCCTCAAGGCCCAGCAGATAGGAGCCGATTTTGTAATCCAGGAGGTATACAAAGTACCAATTAAAAGGGTTACTTATCCATGTCCCGATTGCGGCAGTTATCTTGCTTGCCCTGAAACAGAGTGCAATAGCCACAGCAAGGGCAATCTGAAAGGGGAGTATCGGCATCATGCCGGCAAAGATACCTATAGCCATACCAAGCGCAAGCTCATGTGGCTCGCCCTTGAGATGCAGCAGCCTGAGATAAAAATATTTTAACTGTCTTTTTAAATAGGCAGTTCTGGAATTCCATATCATGGTTTATATCATGCTAAAATAAAATTTTAGTGGAAACTTAATGAATATAAATATGCCAGTCAATAAATTTCGCTTAATAATTGTTGTTGCCCTAATAGTCATGCTTCACATTAATGCCCATTTCCGTATCAGCATTTTCCCCGACACTTGTATCGACAGTTATGGCGGGTGAAAGCTCCCATCTGATTGAAACCTTTCCGCTTTCAGCGCTAATCCCCTTTTCAACTTCCACATAAATGCTATCTCCAAGATATTTCCCTGCGCTTAAGGCAGATTCACCCGGGCTCTCTTCTGACTGCTTTACCTGAAGCCAGTCCACCCCTATGAGATTCCGGGTATATGCCAGGGGGTCAAAACTCTTTCTGCCCAAGAGCTCATTCACAGCGCCAGCAAGCTGTAACGCCTGTAATGGTGTAATCTGAGATACCTCTCTGTTAAAAAGTATCCTTGCCATAATTTCATCCTGCGGCAGGGCAGGTTCTGAATAGAGCGTGAAAACCGGCGATTTCATGTTCCCTTTCAGGTTTATATAGGCAGAGATATTATTATTGACTGCCCTGCCAGTGACATCAAAATAGGGATCAGGAGGCGATTTCCCTGAAAAATTGATTGTTCCCCTGGTAAGTATAAAAGGCCTTGAAAGAAAATTGTAATTTCCCCTTACAAGGGCAAGCTCCCCGCCAAAAACAGGGGCATCTGCTGTGCCTTTTATATCAAGACCGCCCTTCCATTCTGATTCCAGGCCCCTTCCGTATATATAGATCCTGCTGCTGCCTGACACCGACACATTATAATTGATCCTGCCCTTTAAAGGGTGAACGCTGATCTTTTTAGTTTCTGGAATGTTATTTATATTGATCTCCCTGATTTCAAGTTCGGTGATTGCATATGGCAGCTTTTCAGGGATCTGTATCTCTGCCTTTTCAATATTTAGACTGCCCGAGATGGTGTGTTCACCGGCTGTCCCGGATATCTCTGCCTTGCCACCGGCAGTGATGCTTAGCATATCATTACCGCTATAACTCATCTCTTTAAGAGAGAGGGAGAGGTTATACCTGAAACTTTTCAATGTATCAAAGGTGATCTGGCCGCTTCCTGTCACTTTTCCCTTTGATCCGTCATCCGCTGAAATATGCTGGGCAATAATCAGGCCCCTGTCCGCAGACATATCAGCCCTGATATTGTGAAGGTTTATGCCCATGCCTCTGTTCTCATAGACCCCGTCTCTAAAAGTTGCCCTGCCTGTTATAAGAGGAGAGGTGTAGAGCCCGTTTATTTCAAAATCAGCAAGAAGCCTCCCCCTGACCGTCTGATCGTGTATATCAAATAGCGATGTGATAACTGACAGGTCAATCTCCCCTTTCAGGCCTCCATTTAGCGGGGCAAAATCATCAGTATAAAACATGAATGGATAGATGGAAAAATTGCATGGGACCATCATCATGCCTTTAATGGTGGTGCCGGATATTCCATAAAGGCTGAGCTCTCCTGTGAGGGAGCTGTTATTTGCCAGAAAAGATGCGCTTATATCAACAGGTGGAATCCTGCCCTTTTCTATCTCCCTAATTCTGGCTCCTCTTATATACAGATTCCCCGATAAATCAGGCATGACAGGTGTGCCGCCAATAGTGATCTTCCCATCCATCGCGCCCTCCAGATCATTTAGGCCTGCAAGCGAAAGGAGGGAAAGCGGTATCTTTTCAATGTGAATGTCGCCATGCATTTTGCCTGTGGAATAACCAATTGACCCTGTGATTTTTCCTGTATCAACACCAATACTGATCTTCCGGATGAGCGCCTCATCATTTGCATAGCGCAGTATCAAAGGTTCTAAAAGTGTTATACTGGCATCGCCAAATGAGGCCATAAGGGCGGTAATTCCGATCTCTTTTTCTCTGTCAGTAACAGCAAATGCAGCCTCTGCATCAAAGAGTGTTTCAAGCGGGGCAAGAGCCCTGCCTTTAACAAGAATGCGGGCATCATCTTTTTTTCCGCTGGCAGTTATATCTGCTGTTTCAAGCTCAGCTCCCCTATATTTATATTCACTGAGAGATGCCTTGAGCATGAAACAGGGAGAGCCGAAGATATCCGATACATGGCCTGTTATATCTACACTCTCAATAAGGTTCTCTCTATACCCCACATTCCTTGCAGAGAGCTGAAATCCTGCTTTCTGGGCACCCCTTTCCTCGCTGAATAGAATCTCTCCTGATGCTGTGCCTGTTAAATTATAGCCTGACAGGGAGGTTATTTCCGAGAGATCATCCGCTGAAACATAAATCATGCCGTTTAATAAATGTTTCACCCTGCTAAAGTTGATATTCCCGTTAATTCTGGTCTCAAGGCCAGATATGTCAATCCTCTCAAATAATATATCCCTGTCTGAGAGGGTAAGCCCGGAGATAATATTCAGACTGTGTTCCCCCCTTTTTACCTGTGCTGATATTTTTCCATCACCTTTATTATCCCTGTACCTTCCGTTGAACCGGACATAGACCCTGTCTGCCCCAATGCCTTTATATGAAAACCGGTTAATATCACCATCCACAGTGGCTGAAAAAATATTATTATCTCTGCGGAGCGTAAATACAATTTCACCTGAGCCCGTGATCTTTTCCTTCATTAAGCCTGACAGTGTATCAAGGTCATGCAAACCGAGTTCACCTTTAAGAAACAGATCATTATTGCTGAAATTCATATCTCCTGATGCAATAAGGGTGGTATTTTTTGATTCAATCCTGACCATTTCTGCTTCAATTTTACTGCCGGCCCTGTTAAGCAGCCTGAGTTGGTATGAGACCTTTTTATCATGGTATCTTTTATCTCCTGAAACAATCAGGATATCATTAATGGAACCGCTCCCGGATAAGGCTGTTTGAGCTGCATGATTTTTTTCATCAGTAAAGCTCATCTGCCCTGTTCCTTCAATATCAAGGAGTCTTGTTTCTTTATCTGCAAGTTCAGCAATGCGATAAGTCAGATCAATAAGTGGCCGGAACAGTTTACCCTTTAGACTGCCTTCAACTTTTAGCCCGTAAGCAGTGTACCCCCTCATAAAATGGCCAAGAGCTCCAGTATCCCTGATATCCAGATGAAAATCCCCTGCAGCTGAAAGATCCGCCGGGGTAAATGCGCCCCGGTAACCTGATGCCATACCATCTGTTCTTATTTCAAGGGTATTAAAGAGTATCTCCTTTTTGTGTGTCAGCCCTGCATCTATCCTGAAATCAACAGCAGAAGATATGCGGATATTCAGATCCCTTACAAGTGAATCAACAGGTTTAAACTCCCCTGATAGATTAAACCTGTAATCCTTTTTGAACTCAGCCCGTATGTCAGAGGTTATGACCCCTGTATCGCCGCTTGATGCACTGAGTCTGCCATCAAAAGCTGAAAAGGCGCCCTTCCCCTCAAAATCAAGGCTGAAATCAATGCCCGCGCCGGTAAGAGAGTAAAGCAGGCCCCTGCCAGGGTCTCTTACAGCTAGCCGCGCCTCAAGATATTTGCTGTTGTTGTTGATCAGGGAGCTGAATAAAAGGGAGCCGGCATGGCCTCTGGTGCCGGTTAATTCAAGGTTTAAGGATGTGCCCCTTTTAAACCTGTGCCTTTAATGCCGCCAGATAGAGAGTATTGAGATGGCTCACCCAGAATGGTTTTATTGAGGTCTATATGGAGGGCCTGGATATCCTCGACAGTTAACCATGAAGGAAAGTATGGTATAGTAAAGCCTTCCAGTCTCTCTTTTCTGCCGGCATTAGCCCTGCGGGGCAACCGTTCTAAAACAACCTTGTCAACATTGATCTTTTTTATGTAAAGGCGTCCGGCAAGAAGCCTGGAGGGAAGAATACGCACGGAACACCCGCCAAGGCGCATCCATCTGCCCTCCATGTCATAAATCTCAAGCTCGCTGATAATAAAATCAAAGGGCAACACACCCTTTATGTTACCGGCTTCAAGCCTGACAGCGTGTCCTGAAAGGATATATCTGTTGAGCAGGTTAACAGAAACCCCTTTGAAATATTCTGTCTGCATCATGGCAAAAATGAGCATGCAGACAAAAACAGCCACAGAGATAAGGAGCACCCCATACCCTGCGGCCCTCTTCAATATTATGTATCTCCCTGATATCTTCATACCAGTAATATCCTTTTAAAATGCCTGCCCCAGACTGATATAGAGCTGAAAGGAGTTGTCAATCCCATCCCTTTTATCAAGGGGGATGCCGATATCAAGCCTTAAGGGGCCAATGGGTGTGAAGTATCTGAAGCCCGCGCCTGTTCCCCATTTGACCGTCTCATGATTGCCAAACGGCCTTTCAGTAAAGGCGCTTCCCCCATCAAGAAACAGGACAAGCCCCATATTTTTTGTGAGCCTCCATCTTGATTCGAGCGACATCTCAAGTAAAGACTTTCCACCAAGCGGCGTTGCGCCTGATAAAGGGCCTACAGACTGAAATGGATAACCCCTTACTGATCCGCCTCCTCCTGCATAAAACCTTTCAGTGGCAGGGATCTCATTATGACCGGCGCCCTTGATTATCCCAAATGTTATGCTCCCGGCCAGCACAGAAACAGGATCATCCATCATCTTGAGATAATGTCTTAAATTTATTACCCCTTTATTAAAGAACAGGGATTCACGGGAGAGCTCATAAAAGGGGGTGATCTTGATTGACAGCCTGCTGCCCTTTACAGGGTCAAGCAGGTCATCACCGGTATCAATAGCGAGGTGCAGGGGCAAAGATATCTGGGAGTAACTTTTTACAATACCAAGCTGGTCTATCTCTGACCACTTGTATGTAAGGCCCAGGCCTGTATCCAGCTTTTCTGACAGTTCTCTCTCAATAAAGGCTGACCCTGAAAAGCTGTCGCTTGTATATGCGTCAGGGTCCTCATAGGCTTTTTGAATGGAAAACCGCAGCGACTGACCCTTTCTAATAAACAGTGGCTTCTTGAAGCTGCTCTCCGCTGTCACAGCATAGTCTGACAGGATAATATTCAGGCCAAGCCTTTCACCATGACTTAAAAGGTTTCTGTTCTCCCATGAGAATTTTAAACCAGGCCCCTCATCTGTATGGTAGCTCACTCCAGCGCTCACAGTGCTGTGCTTGCGCTCGGTGACCTCGACCTGGACATTAAGCTCCTCTTCTGTCTCGCCCTTTTTTTCTGTAATCCTTACTATTGAAAAGAGGCCGAGATTCATGAGTTCTGAATAATATTTTTTAAGAAGTTCCGGATCATATATATCTCCCTCTTTCCACGGGACAAGTCTTAACAGAAATCCCGGATCAACGTCTGTTTGCCCGCTGAATGAGGTTTTGCCAAATCTGGCCCTCCTGCCAGGGTTTATTAAAAACTGCACCCTTACCGTCTCGCTGTCATGATCTGCAACTATCTCTCTCTTTTCCACAACTGGATAGGGAAAACCCTCTCCCTTTAAAAGAAGTAGGAGTCTTTGTTCACCATCAAGAATAACCTTTGAGCGGTATGGCCTTTTCAATACAACCCCTATTTGGGGCAGATCAACTGTTTTGATATCCATATTTCCATCATCATGAAAAACAATATCCACCGATTCAAGTATAAATCTTCTGTTGAGGGTAAAATAAAATGTAATTAACCAGGGGTTTTTATTTGTATCTATGCTTTCCTTGATTTCAGCCTTGAAGTAACCCTCTGACTTGAGGAATCTTTGAAATAGAGCTATATCTTCACTTACCCTCTTTCTGAGCATGCTCATCGAACCAGTTGGCCTTGATGACAAATGAAGAGTCCTGGAGAGGCCGCGAACAGGGTTCAGTATCTCATTATTTTTTATCCCTCTGAACTCAACCTTATATACAGCTTCTTCTTTACAGAGGCCATAGCTGCATTTAAATACCATACATAATAAAATTATAATAAAGAGTGAATGAAATATGACCGAAGAGGCGCCGGGTATTATTGATATTTTTTTGATGAGAAGCCCCATAAATGATCAGATATACAACTGGCCCTGATTTGCCTGAACGCTGATAAGATATGCTTGCAGGTTCAGGCAGTCTGTTGATCCCAAAACAAGAAATATTACGCTTTGCTGTTCACATCAAGCCCAGCATTTTTAAAAATATATTCATAGAATTCAGGCCGTTTAAAATCAGGCTGCATCCACTTTTTCAGGCCTGTATAACCCTGGCCCATGCGCTCTACCTGCCTTAATGCATCAATAAATTCATCAATTCTTTTAACAGGCATTGAAAAAATAACCTTGTCTTCATCGGTTAATGCCCTTTCATATTCGCCCGGATCAGGGAATGTGACCCTGTAATTTCCATTCAGGAATACAGGCACCACAGAATAGACACAGGAGTCAAATGGCTCAATATCAGACTCCACATGGTATTCACCCCGTGCAAATTTTAGAGCCATAAGCGCGCTTCTCAACTGGCCATTGTTAAGGTAGATCAATATTACATCAGGCATAAACTGCGTTTTTGATAGAGGGGCAGATAATATCCCGACATATTCCCCGGTCGTCAGCGACGGGAGCGCATCTGCAAGTTCCCTTGTCCATTTAAGGATTCCCTTCAGAGAATCAGGGGCATCATTGATGCCTGCATCAATTACATCAGGGGAGGCAAACCCGTATGCAACAAGGGGGGCCCAGCAATACTGGTCCTCTTTCAGAATAGCGACAGTCTCACCCTCACGCCTTGACATTGCAAATGCCTGGCACTGCGCAAGATGAATGCCTTTATCCCTTTTTGGCCTGAATGCATTTTCAGGTATCTCATCTTCACTTTTTATAAATCTGACACCTATGGGAGGTGTTTTTAACCGTAAAAGCCCCTCCATCTCAATGCTGTATTTATTTATCTTTTCAAGTTCACCCATATTTTGCCTCCGCTTTTTATTCAATAACCGTTAATGTTGCTTCGATTAACTCCTCGGAATTTCCCCCTGCCATTATCTTAAACCTTCCAGGCTCCACAACCCTGTGCATATCACGATTCAAAAAGGAGAGCTCTTCCGGCCCTATTGCAAATTCAATGATCTTTGTCTCATAAGGTTCAATGGAGATGCGCCTGAAACCTTTAAGCTCCTTGACAGGCCTTGTGACAGAGCTTGCCTCATCTCTTATATAGAGCTGAACCACCTCATCACCCCTCAGTTTGCCTGTGTTTGTGACACTTACAGATGCCACTGTTTTTCCCATTGTGCCTATCTTGTCAGATGAGAGTTTAATCCCGTCATACCTGAATGTTGTATAGCTTTTGCCCCAGCCGAATGGATAAAGGGGTTTGGGTGTTGAGCCCACATACCCGCGGCGCGCAGTGGGTTTATGGTTGTAATAGACAGGCAGCTGGCCAACAGACCTGGGCACTGATAATGGCAGTCTGCCGCCAGGGTTATATTCCCCGAAAATGACATCTGCAACTGCGTTTCCGCCCTCCTGCCCCAGATACCACCCCTCAAGGATGGCCGGCACATTATCATCTATATAGTTAATGGAATTGGGCCTCCCGTGAATAAGGAATACTATAACAGGCTTATTGAGATTCAGCATCTCCTTTACCAGGTCATTCTGGTTACCCAAAAGCTCAAGGCTGTCCCTGTCGCCAAGGTGGCCTATCCATGCCTCGCGTGATGTGAATTCGTTTCCGCCGAGTGCAAGTATTATCACATCGGCTTTC
The DNA here is from genome assembly GCA_964460435.1 of uncultured Desulfatiglans sp. GTDB lineage: Bacteria > Desulfobacterota > DSM-4660 > Desulfatiglandales > HGW-15 > JAAZBV01. The sequence continues at coordinate 10,757 of CAYWRH010000005.1, read as the reverse complement.
TTTGCCGCCTTAACCGCCTCCTTTATGCGTTCCTGATTTTTTACCGGGTCAGCGGGTTTCGGATCTTCAAAGGTAAATACAGTCGAATCGGTCTCTGTAATTTTGCAGCCTTCAGCATAGATCACCTCCTGACCTGAAGCTAATTTGTTCTTTATCCCCTGAAGGATATCAACACCACCCTCAGGAAACCCGCTGTAGTTTCCAAGGTGAACACCCTTTGCATTAGGGCCTATTACGGCAATCCTTTTATATTTATCCCTTGAAAGGGGGAGAAGATTATTTTCATTCTTTAATAGGATTATTGCCTCCCTTGCGGCCCTTAATGCAAGCGCCCTGTGTTCAGGGTTTTGATAGACCCTTTCCGCATAATCAGGGTCAACATAAGGGTCATCAAAAAGGCCTGTGATGAATTTTGACCTTAGCACCCTTTTCACACATCTGTCTATTGCACCCTCTGATACCACACCCCTGTTTACAAGTTCGATCAGCACATCATACATCTCGGTGTAGGGGAGTTCTATATCCACACCCGCCTCAATCGCCTGCCTTGCTGCCTCCTCCTTTGATGCGGCAACAAAATGTTTTTCCTTTAACTCCTTGATGCCGTAATAGTCAGATACTGTATGGCCCTTAAAGCCCCATTCCTGCCGTAATATGCCATCAATGAGCCAGGTGTTCGCATGGGACGGAATGCCGTCTACTTCATTGTAGGATGGCATGATGCTTTCAAGATTTGCCTCTTTGACAGCCGCCTCAAAGGGTTTGAGAAAATATTCCCTTATAACCCTTTCAGAATAATTTGCAGGCCCGACATTTGTGCCGTTTTCAGGCTGGCCGTGCACGGCAAAATGTTTTCCTGTTGCAATCACATGCCTCTTGTCAATAAATGCGGAGTCTCCCTGAAAGCCCGACACAGCGGCAACCCCTATCCTTGAGGCGAGATAAGGGTCTTCTCCGTAGGTCTCCTCTGTCCTGCCCCATCTGGGGTCCCGAACTATATCAAGCACAGGGGCAAGCACCTGCTGCGCCCCCCTTGATCTTGTCTCAAGGGCTGTTACAGTAAAAACCTCATGCACCAGGCCAGGGTTCCATGTGGATGCAAGGGCAATTGCCTGCGGAAAAGAGGTTGCCTTTGAGGTGGCAAGCCCGTGCAGGGCCTCCTCATGAAACATAACAGGTATATTAAGCCGCGTGTTTTCCATGATCCATTTCTGCACGGTATTTGTAAACTCGGCCATCTCCTTTGGCCCGAGTCTCATCCCCGGTCTTGATATCTGGCCTATACCATTTTTAAAATATTTTACAGCGCCTTCAGGGACAAACCTGCCATCCTTATCTACAAATGATGTCTTTGCATCGGAGCCAAATCCCAGCATAGGCATTGTGCTTGTAAGCTGGGCCACCTTTTCTTCAAGGGTCATCCTTGGGACAAGATCATTCACCCTGTCTTCAACAGGAAGGCCCTTGTTTTTATATGCAGGAATCTCCTGAGCTGTTACCGCTGCCTGTAATAATAATAGCATGAGTAGTACTTTCATCTGGCCATATCTCCTCGCTAATGAGTTATCCGACAAACTATAACCTCTTGTTATTTCACATGAATGGACATTACCTATGTCTATAACACCTGAAGGGCTAAAAATAAAGTTAAATATCCCATGCCTTGATCTGCCAGACCCTTTCTATTAGCTCAATCATATACCCTGAATTGACTCAGGTAAGTCTCCATGATACTCTCTTTTCAGACCGTAATATACTCTGGAGTATATACAACAACGATTATTTTCACCACGGAGGACACGGAGGTCACGGAGATTTTTTCTTTTAAGCTTTTGCCCCGTGTTCTCCGTGCTCTCCGTGGTGAACTATTACGATTTTTCATATTAAACTGAATTAATGAAATGAATTACTTTATAGCTCTTGGGAGTTGAAATGAAACTGAAATGTATTTGCTGTGATGCCCTTGCACGATATGCCTATTATTGTGCGGCCAGATCCCCGCATTTGATTGATATTGATCTTGTATCAATGGGCCAGCACATAAAACCAGGGGAATTGAACAAAACCCTTCAGGCAAGGATAGACAGTGCAGGCGTTGGTAAATATGATGCAATCCTCATGTGCTACGGGCTTTGCGGGAAGTCAACAGCAGGGCTTTTAGCCCGTGACATCCCGATCATTATACCCCGTGCCCATGACTGTATAACCCTCTGCTTAGGCTCAAAGGAGAAATACAGAGAGCAGCAGAGAAGCTGTCCTGGGACCATATGGTATACAAAGGATTATATGGAGAGGCTTCAAAATGCTACAGAATCCCCTGGAATGGGGGCAGATACCGCAACACTCTATGATGAAAAGGAATATGAGGCGATGGTTAAGCGCATGGGCAAGGAGAGGGCAGACAGGATAATCGCCTCCATGAGTGACATGACAAAACATTATGAACGGATTGTATTTATTGAGCATGGTATAGTTAAGGATAAAAAGGCAGAAGAGTTTGCCCGTAACGAGGCATTAAAAAAGGGATGGAGCTTTGAAAAGATAAAAGGGGATATCCGGCTGATTAAAGGGCTTATGGATGGAAAGTGGCCTGATGCGGATTATCTGTATCTAAAACCTGGGCAGAGGATCACCACTGGTTTTGGCGACATGATATTAAAGGCAGATTGAATGGCTTAAAAATAGGGAAATTCCAAAATTCCATTCACCGCAAAGAGCACAAAGGAGATGAGAAACCAATTTATAGCATTAATCTCATAAAACCCATCATACTGCGCGGTGAAGACTCTTCGGTTTAAACGGCATATCGAAAAATTCCGGGCCACTCTCTAGAGATGGTTTCTATCTTAAAATAGTCTGTACCATTTTTCCATCAGATCAAGTATCCTGTCACGGTTATTCTTTTTCTGATTAAGTATGATCACAAAGCTGTCAAGTTTCCCGTTGTTTTGAAAATACCCTGCATATGAGTAAACGCCATTCATGGTCCCTGATTTTATATACCTGCCTTTTTCAAGTGGCAGGAGTTCAGCATAAGGTCTTATCTTTTCCAGTATGTCCAGCATGGCCCGTGCGGTTATGAGGTTGTTTCTTGAGATGCCCGACCCCTCATCAAAGATAATCTCTTTTGATGAATCAGGGAAATTCATATCAAGATATTCCCGCATGAATTTTTGTGATTTTTCCCAATCAGCAGGGTAACCGTATGCCATGGCTCCAAGCGTAAGGTATATCTGGTTCGCAGTATAATTACTGGAGTAAAAAAGCATTTCCCGGATAACCTCATACAGTATCTTTGATGAATAGTGCACATATATGGGATTAAGGCCTGCCGGCGCCTCCTTTTCCGAGGCGGTTCCCCTGCCTTTAATCCCGTTTCTTTCCTGAATGGCCCTGAACAGCTCACCCGTATACCTTGATATGTTTTTACGGGAGTTTGATATATTGATCCGGTGCTTGCCGGCCTTAAACCCCCTGCCCATCTCTTTCATGATAGCAAGTGTCGGGGTCTGCACCTCTGCGGAACTTATTGACCCGTTTTTATCAACCTTAAAATAGACCGTATTAAAATTTACAGCAAGGGCGCCGTTTGCCACATCATATGGATTAAGGCTTTTACTTGTCCCTGGCGCTATCTGTGACATTTTAAACCGGCTGTTATCAAGATAGATATTGTTTATCTCGGATACCCCCTTTTTTTTAAGCGCCTTGAATATGATATCGATCTCCTCAGAGATAAGTGACGGGTCTCCATACCCCCTTATGTAGAGGTTATGGCCTTTATCCTGATAAAATTCGGTTTTAAAATGATAATCCTTGCCAAGGGTTTCCAGTGCTGCAAGTGTCGTGGCAAGCTTCCATATGCTTGCCGGTATGTACTCTTCATCAGTTTTGTGGGAAAAGATATCCTGCCCGTTTTTTGTGGCCGCATAACTGCCATTATCTACAAGCCTGTTAATCATCTCCATGTAGGACTGGCCAGAGGAGGCATGGAGCATAAACCCCGGGGAAATCAGGACAGCAAATATCAGGCCATAAAGCTTAAAAATGGGTAACCGGGCAATACAGAATATCATCATACACCTGAAAAAATCTAAAGGAACGGATTGGTCATCTTTTCGCGCCCGATTGTAGATGAAGGGGTGACCCCGTAATCATGGCCGGGCCATACGACTGTATCGTCCGGAAGCGTCAACAGCCTCTTTTTTATTGAGTTCATGAAGGTATTATAATCACCCCCCGGAAAGTCTGTTCTGCCGATAGCGCCCACAAAGAGCGTATCGCCTGTAAAGAGATTCCCCTCCCCGTATAGGCAGATGCCTCCCGGTGTGTGGCCGGGGGTATGGATGACCTTGAGCTTCACATCACCTACCTCTATTAAATCATTATCCTTCACGCATATATCAGCAGGAGGCGATGGGGCAAAACCCATCTGGATTGCATGATTAGTCCACTCTGGCAGCCTGAAAAATTCATTATCCACCTCATGCATTATTATCTTCGCCCCTGTAAGCTCCCTGATCCTTCCGTTCCCGCCTGTATGATCAGCATGGCCGTGGGTGTTTACTATGTATTTAAGGTTTAACCCCTTTTCTGTTATCCGCTGGAATATAAAATCCTCATCACCTGCAGGGTCTATTGCAAGGGCCTCGTTTGTCCTCGAGCATGATACGAGGTAGCAGAATACATCCATAAAACCTACTTTTATCTGTTCTATATCCATTCTGTTCTCCAATTGCTGAGCAAATAATTTAACTAAAACAAAAAAGTAAAAACAGCATAGAGGAAAGGCTCTTTACTCTTTTCTACTCTCCAATTTCTGTTTTCTCTGTTTTTTCCAACTCATCTATAAGGGTGAAAATCTCCTTTTCAGACTCTTTAAACCCGGGCTTGATATCCTCCCGCCTGATAATAATAAATTCCCCTTTTGCCTTTGCAAGCAGGGAATTACGATTATCCCTAAGCTCCCCTGCAACATTGACTATTTTATCATCCCCGCAGCAGGTTAACATGCTTCCGCTGGCTACAAGGGGCTCACCGGTCTTGACCGGTTTTATATACTTTATCTCAAGCTTTCTGGTAACAAAAAAAGACCTCTTAAAATAGAGGATGGCCCATGACATCACCTCATCAAGGATTGTTGAGATGATGCCCCCATGGGCAATATCAGACCAGCCCGCATGATACCGGCTTAATGTTATCTCTGTATTAATCTTATCGTGGGAGACATAAAACTCCAGGTTCAGGCCTATGGGGTTTGCTGTCCCGCATGCAAAGCATAGATAACCTTCAGGTTTTTTGATCTTTAGTTTATTCGCCTTTGTTACTCTGTTTTCTGTATGCATTATCAGGTCTGTAAGGTTATTTAATTAAGACATACCCGGATCAAATAATCATCCGGGTACCTTTTTATAAGCTTTTAGCTGAAAGCTGAGCGCTGACAGCTGACTGCTTTCAAACTATAAACTGAAATCACTTTCCCTTCCATTCTTCTGTGATCTCATTACCATAACCTTGCAAAGATCATACATGACCTTGAAGGGCTGAATATCCGTAATACTGTAAACAAAACGTCCCTTGTCTATAGCTATTGACTCAGGATCATCGCCCCTTTCAAGACGGTCAAGGAGTTCATTATGGTACATCCTTGTTGCATCCATTGCACTCTTTAAATGACCTTTTACATCACCCTCTATTATGTGGTTATGGCTGAGCACTGCCCTCTTTGCTGGCAGTGTTGCCAGCTTTCTTATGCTGTTGCAGTAATCCGGCAGTGACACAAAATAGTTCGGCCAGAAGGCATCTTTTTCAGGCACATAAAAACCTGTTGAATCCCCGACAATCAGGGTGCCCTCTTTTTTGTCAAAAAAGGAGAGATGGCAATGTGAATGGCCTGTGGTTTCATAGACATCCCATACAATACCCTTACCTAAATCCAGTCTGTCGCCCTCCTTTACTGTCTGATCCACCTGGAAGGTGTAATCTTCAGGCACAGGGGGAAGCTCCTCTATCTCATTCTTTGCCTTCATAAGCTGTGCAATGCCAGTATCAACAACCAGGAACTCATGGAACAGCTCTGTCTTGCTGAACACCTTTTCAGCATTCGGACTTGCTATCAGCTTTATGTGTGGCCAAAGTGTTTTAAAGTGAGGGATACCGCCGATATGGTCTGCATGGGTATGGGTCAATACAATGTATTTAATGGTCTCAGGGTCAATTCCTAAAAAATTGATCTGATCTACAATAATCTGAAATGTCGGCCCGGTTCCTCCCTCAATAAGCATACCGTAATCGCCCATTGAGAGGAAGGACGGGAATGCAGGCGTGCCAAGTTTATAAAAATTTTTAGTCACCTCTATTGGGGGATGTTGCTTTATATTCATCTAATCTAAATCCTCCTTATTATTTATATGATACAAAGAATATTTGTGAAATTGTTATATAACAAAAAACGCCAGGGTGTGTGCCCGGCGTTTTTTGACCTGTTTTTTCACACACGCTATTCCTGACAGGCCTTTCTTTTAAAAAAGAAAACCTGAAAAAATATTTTAATACTCTGATTTTCCATCATTTTTATCATAATGCCGAATCTTACATTTCAGCATTTCTTTGTCAACAATAAAAAACCCTTATTTTAGCAAGCTGGACTGCATACTCATAACTCCAGAAAATAACCTGAATCAACAGGCATGTGGTTATTGATCAGCAACTCTTCTCCGTCACGGCTTAGCGTTATCTGAACAAACTGCATCGGCTTCCGGGCCGGGCCTGCAATTCTTTCACCTGAGGAGTCAAATTTCGAGCCATGACATGGGCAATGGAACTCAAAACCTGATCCTTTTCCTGATACTGCTTTTAAATCATTCTGAACCACTTTCAATGTACACCCAAGATGGGTGCATTTTGCAGAAATCGCCTTGAACCTCTTTCCATCCCGCAGGATAAAGACATTTGGTTCAGCAGCAAATGTGATGCGCTCCTTAAATTTGTCAGGATTTCCAACCTTCTGTTCCCTGTTGTTTTCTATGGGAGATGGGCCGGTCAGATACCGCACAGCAATCCATAGATGTGCTGCTATTGCCCCTGAAACAGCAACTGCTGAGGTTATTTTCAAAAAATCCCGTCTGGTTTTATAGGGCTGAAATATTTTTTTTAGTATTTCCATCTATTTTTCATTCCGGTTTTAGAATTTTCGCCAATATCATGACATCTCTGACAATAAAGGGCCTCCTGTTCCTTAACATCCTGTTTGCATGATGAGCCTTTTACTATCGGAATCAGGTAAATCTTCCCGTCAACCTTTGAAACCATCTGCCATATGCCGTTTACTTTTTTTACTGACGGTCGAAGCGTCCCCTTTTTTGTTACTGCGACAACATCACCGGCTTCAGGCCTGATATATGGATTTTTACCGGCAATAAAGGCATCGCGATGATCTATAGTCTTAATAATCTCAAAGTCAGGTTCAGCCTCGATTGTACCGTGGCAGTCAAGGCACCGGGTTTCTACGGCAGCCTTTTTGTTGGGAAAGATATCCCCGTTCCCCATTATTTCATTATGAGTATGACAGTCCACACAATCAAGTGTCAGTTCACATTTTGCATAAAGAGTCATCGGATGATAATACTCTTTTCTGCGCATACTTTCTGAAGGAATTGATTCAATATCATCAGCCGCAAGATCAGTCCTCTTGAGAAATTGCATCTGTCTGAGGGAATAAACACCTCTGTTATGGCATGAGTTGCATACTGAATAGGGTATTGCCGTGGTAATCTTATGAAATTCCATATGTCCGGATTCACTTTTAGAGATTGTCACATCATTTCCCATATACAATCCTCTCTTTGATCTGGGTATGTGACACGCTGCGCACCCCTGTGATCGGTGATAATATTTATCAGCAGGGGCCTCAGAATAAAGATGGCATCCGTTGCTGATGCAGTTTGTCAAAAACTTTTGCTCGATTGGATGAAGGAGGCCTGACAATTTATCATTTTTTATTTTTTCGTAAATACCGGTTAACTCGCCAGGAAAACCAAAAGTGGCTACATTACTATCAATAACTTGAGTTACACCATACCTTGTTTCAGGGGGTCTTGGGACATTAAATGTAAACTGCACAGCTTCGATGGCGCCCGCATATGTTGCCTGCAGGCTCCGCTCAACCCTGTCGACCATGTTTCTCCACTCTTCTTTATTTCCATTATGGCACTGAATACCCTCTGGCCCTGTTCCACAGCTTTTACCTGCCACGCCTAAATCTGAAGGGTTTCCAACTCCTCTCATAAATTTATGGGACAACTCTTTATCCAGTGTCTCTCCATTTCCGCCATGGCACACAATGCACCCGAAAGACTCCACAGGGTGAGAAGAGCTGATCTCTTCTATGCCCTGGTGGCAGGTCAGACACATCTCAGGCTTTCCTGTCAATGCAGGGGTAACAGTTATTATATTCAATCCGGAATCATGAATGCTGTTCTCGCTGTAATATCGCTTCTGGTATATCATCCATTCTTTCTGTTGCCCGGTGATAAATACTGTAATAGTGGAAATAATTTACAGAATTGCGGCATTTGAAATACCCCATGATAATTTTCTTGTTTGTTTTTCTGATGTGACTGTTTTATTCATTCAATTAATATTTCGGCTATGGAAAACAGGCCTATAATCAGCATGGATAAAAGAAAAGATAACCAGATTTTAAACCTCTCTCTTGCAAACCAGATCCCCTGCGCCTGTTGACTTTTATCAAAACAGGGCAATGTGGCCCAGTACAAAACAACTGTAAAAGGTATTATTATTCCGCCAGTAAACGGTTCTATATACCTTAACAGGAACTGAACAGATAGAAATATCCACGGTGCGTTTATATTGTATGTTACAGAATCATTATTATGTGAAGGCCCCAATTCAGGTGAAAAAAAGGCTGAAAGGATTATAAGGGCACTTAACGAAATCAGAATAAAGATGATCTCCCTTTCTAGAAGGATTTCCCTGGGGATTGTAATCTTTTCGATATCACTATTTTCAGATGATATGCCTCCATCCCGGCGAATGCGGTAAATGTGATACACCATGAATAGAAACAGGATAAATGGCAGCCCGGCTATGTGCCAGGCATAAAGATGAAGCAATCTATTTTCAGCCATGTCGGGACCGCCAATGACCATGCTTAATATAAATTGTCCTGCAAGGGGGATTTCACGAATTAGATTCATTCCGGTTACCAAGGCATAGCCTGATTTGATATCCCATCTCAAAAAGTAGCCGGTTAAATCCATAAAAAAAAGAAAAATCAGCAGAATATTTCCAATGACCCAGTTGAATGCCCTTCCCCCCAGATAACCTCCGGTCAAGACGATGCGAATCATGTGCAATACTGCCGTAATAACCATAACCTGTGCAGCCCAGTAATGGAGGTTCCTTATATACCATCCGTACCGGGATACAGTTGCTATATACTGCATGGATTTGTTTGCTGAATCCGGGGCAGGGGAATATTCAAAAACAAGTAAAATTCCGGAAGCTGCTGTTATAATAAAACAAAGAGATATAAGGCCGCCCAGACCGAACGTATATGTAAATCTTGCTGAAGATTCGGGAACACGGGCCGGGTGCAAATGAAGAAGAAAATTAATTATGAGTGATTTATCTTTCAATAGTCTCCGGTTGAGTTTTTTTAGGATTATCATCCTGACCTTCGCAGGCCTTTTTGTCTTTATCCTTTAAAAAGATATCATATTTATCAAGGCGGGCTTTATAGTCAGCGTGACATGGTTCACATATTTCTTTAGGGTTTTTTAGTGGTTTGGAAACCATATCTTTATGAGCATCTTCTTTGATACCGGAATTCATATTTCCGCCATGACAGAAATCGCAAATATGTCCGAATGAATGGTCCCTGTGCCATAAATCATCGTAGTCTAGAGGCTTTTCTTTATTAATATTGTGGCAGATATAACATGATGTGTATACCCCGCCACATTGTGCATTTGACGTTTCCATATCTGCAAGGTTCACGGGAAATAACAGGAGTAACACCAGATAGCTTAAAAATTTCATAAATATCCTTTTCTATCACACTCAGATTTGGCTTAAAGTATAATATTATCACTTTTTGGATGTATCAATGTTGATTTATATTTTACAGGGGAATTTCAAAAACACCACATATATTTTATTGACCGTTTAGATATTTGAAAAAAAAAGCCCCTTGTGTAATACAAGGGGCTTCTGATTAAAAGTTCCGGCAGCGTCCTACTCTCCCACACAACCTCTCATGCAGTACCATCGGCGCTAAAGAGCTTAACTTCCGTGTTCGGAATGGGAACGGGTGTGACCTCTTTGCTATAACCACCGGAAACATATCTAAATTATATAACTAAAATACAGAGTAATATATAAAAAGGTTTAAAATGGCCAAGCCTCACGACCTATTAGTACCAGTTAGCTGAATGTGTTACCACACTTATACACCTGGCCTATCAACCTCGTAGTCTACGAGGGGTCTTTAGTCCTCCCGAAGGAGGAAGGGATATCTAATCTTGGAGTTGGTTTCCCGCTTAGATGCTTTCAGCGGTTATCCATTCCGAACGTGGCTACCCAGCAGTACCGTTGGCACGATAACTGGAACACCAGAGGTTCGTCCATCCCGGTCCTCTCGTACTAGGGAAAGATCTCCTCAAATATCCTGCGCCCACGAAAGATAGGGACCGAACTGTCTCACGACGTTCTGAACCCAGCTCACGTACCGCTTT
>CAYWRH010000004.1:0-74008 GCA_964460435.1 uncultured Desulfatiglans sp. | reverse complement strand
AAAAATAAAGATCAGGCTCAATAGTGCAAAATTGATCTTGATTAATCAGAAAAAGAAAATTAGAATTGCAAATTTCTGCGTCCCCATCGTCTAGCCCGGTCCAGGACACAGGCCTTTCACGCCTGCGACAGGGGTTCGAATCCCCTTGGGGACGCCACCAGTTAATAATGAGGAGTTATCCTTTACGGGGTAATTCCTTTTTTTATTCCCGCACCAAGACTTTCCACTTTCACCCTAGCTTAAAACAATTATTGCCAATAATTACATTTGCGGGGTTGATATAAATCACCTGCATTTCCCTTTACCCGTTTATTACCTCACACTACAGGAAAAATAAAAAAACATTTTTCCCTCCGCATGAGGTCTGCATATAAAAATCTATAACATAAAGGAGATAATAACGATGAACGCCATAGGATATGTGCAGGTCTCGACAGAAGACCAGGCACGAGAAGGGGTTTTACTGGATAATCAGAAATCCAAGATACAGGCATATTGTCTATTAAAGGATTTAAAACTTGAAACCATTGTGGAGGACGCAGGCATCAGCGCGAAGAACCTTAACAGGCAAGGAGTTCAGAAGGTTCTTACACTCGCAAAGAGAAAACAGATTAACGCAGTGGTTGTGTATAAACTGGATAGGATATTCCGTTCAACAACAGACGCACTCGAAACAACGAAGATGTTTGAGAGGTGGGGCATATCATTTCATTCCATAGAGGAAACACTGGACACACAATCTGCAATGGGTAGTTTCTTTTTCACATTGACTGCTGCATTGGCAGAGATGGAGAGACGTATTATAGGGGAAAGGACAAAGGCGGCGTTGTCTCACAAAAGGTCTCGTATGGAGAAGACAGGGGGCGATATTCCATATGGGTATGACCTTACCCCCGCCGGGATTTTAATTAAAAACGATGCGGAACAAAAGGTAATCAGGGTGATACGCAATCTCAATAGTGATGGGTTTTCATTGCGGAGAGTATGCCGAGAACTGGAAAGAGAAAAGTATCCGACAAAGAGAGGTAATCTTGTATGGCACCCACAGACAATAAGGTCAATCCTGAAGAGGCAGGACTGACAAGGGTTTCATCGTTTTACGCTGCGTTGTACAATTGCTTCATACTTTTCATTTAAACGGTTTACAGAAATTTCTTTTATACATCCATCCTCCCATATTATAACAGGAGTGGATGTCTGTTTTGCACGCTCAATTACCTTTTTTGCTACCTGTTTAAAAGCTGCATCAATCTTTGATGATAATGAGAGGTTTGTTTTTCCCATAAATTTAACATCCTTGAATTTTAAAAAAAAGTTGTTCATTAAATAACTCTAATTTACCATCTTCCTCATGGGCAATAATCTCAGGAGGCAGTTGAGACGCATCATAAAACCACCAAGCATCAATTAGTTGACGATACTGATGGAAAAAATTATGCAGCCCCGATCTATATCGCCTGCCAATTATAACTGCGGGGACATCATGCCCCCCCTGCCTAACTCTAGCCTTCACCCTCATGTTTGCTAGCTTAGCATTAGGAAGCCACAAGAAGAATGTAATAATTTGATATCCAAGTTCTTTCATCTCTTTAATCATAGGGATATAGCTTCTTCCTGATAAGGTTGTCTCGAAACCGAAATCTTGTCTTTCATCCATCAATTCCCTAATACGAGAAAGAAGCAAACGTCCTGCACGAAAATTTTGTTTCTCAGGCGCAAAAGGTGACAACCCGGCAGCAATAAGGTCAGCGTTCAGGAATTCCCGACAGTTCACGAATTTGGGAAGAAACTCATTCGCAAAGGTTGTTTTACCTGCACCATTAGGTCCTGCAATAATATATACTTTAGGTGAATCACTTTTATTTATCTTCATAATTTCCACAATCTAATGATACAGAGATTAAAACAGTTGATATTTTAAGTATATGAAAATTATATATCTTGGGCAAGTAGAAAGCCAACTGTCTGACAATCCAGTTTTTTACGGTATTAAGATTCTGAGAAATGGTGTGTTAAAAAAACTATATTCATGTCGATAGAAAAACTGAAAGTCGATGATAATAAATAATAAATAATCAAAAGTCCAAGATAAAGGCATACTGTGAGTTAAAGGATTTAACCTTATCAGAAATCATTGAGGATGCGGGTATCAGTGCAAAGAACTTAAAGAGACCTCTCTTTCCAAAGGTTATTACTCTCTCACGCAAGAAACAGATAGATGCAGTAGTCGTTTATAAACTGGGCAGAGGGATATTTTATCCCAAGCTGAATTATCTGAATGAACCGTCGTCGTAATGAGTATGAAGATTCAATATACTAAAGTATCTCCTGTAATTCTTCCTTTGATATATCACAATCTTTCAAAATTTGAGAAAGAAGGCCTCTGCCTATAGTTTCACCGCGGTGAACAGGGACAAAACTGTGGCTCGACCATAAGGGTGTTGCAGGAAATGATGACTACCTTTTATCCGTATTACTTCAAAACCCACCTTACGCAGGGTGCGGATGAAAAACAATCCTGTTATGGATGGAAATGTTCCCATCATTTGACTGCAACCCTTTGCACGCCGATAAATTCATTTGATATCGGATATTCTACCTCAAGACAGAGTTCAATTGCCTCCCTGATTCTTTTCATAAGGGTGTCGATAGATTTTGCCTGGGTATGACATCCGCGAAGAGATGGCACAGAGGCGACAAAAAAACCATCTTCATCCTTTTCTATAACAACACTGAATTCTTTCATCGTCGAATATCCTCCCATTTGTTGACATAAGTATACGGAAAGGTATTGACCTGGTCAAGAAGAAGAAAGGCATCCCAAAGGAGAGACTCTTGCCCCCAACAAAAGAGCTTATACCAAAAAATGATGTAAGCCCTTGAATTTTTTATTGTTAGCGGGGGCTGGATTCGAACCAACGACCTTCGGGTTATGCGTATTATGAAAATAAACAAATGGAAAATAGGGGATTATTCAATAAGAACTAGGCGGGGAATTATGGGTAAAATTCAATAAAACAGGCATAGATAAATGTATGACCCTGCCTTAAATGTAATAAAATCATGACGGATTATTTTTAAAAAATTTCTTCCTGAAACCAGCAATACCTACTATACCTGGACCAAGGAGTAACATGGTGGCTGGCTCAGGGACAGGGGAAGTTATTGGATTCACATCAATAGAGATGCCACCGCTATTGTCACTTATTGTATAATCAGCAACATAAAATATTTACTTTAATATGATTATAGACCTTGCATTCTGCCATAGTTATACAGCCTCTCCTGCTGCATGGCCTGAAGACCATGCCCACTGGAGGTTAAAGCCTCCAAGGTGACCTGTAACATCTACCACTTCACCAATAAAATATAACCCGGGCTGTCTTTTGCTCTCCATGCTCTTTGAGGATAACTCCGCTGTATCCACACCGCCTAGGGTTACCTCGGCTGTACGAAAGCCTTCTGTTCCTGATGGCTTAAGTTCCCACCGGGTAAGTGCATCCGCAACCCTTTTAAGCTCCCTGCCCGTTATATCTGCAACAGGTTTATTAGAAAGGTGCGGCCAGGATAGCTCCTTCAATTCATGAACAAGGTTTTTCGGCAGTAGACGGGATACAAGATTGTGCAAAAGAGCCCTTGGCCGTAATAACTTCTGTTCCCTTAGCCACGCTTCAACATCGATGTCAGGAAGCAGGTTTAGGGTAATGATTTCCCCCGTATGCCAGTAATTGGATAGCTGCAATGCAACTGGCCCGCTTATGCCCCTGTGGGTAAAGAGCAGATTTCCCCTAAATGATTTTTTATCTGTGCTTAAGGTTGCATCAATAGTAATACCTGAAAGCCTTTCAAACACCTCAATATACCTGCCAGTAAACCTGAAGGGCACAAGACCCGCCCTTACAGGCAAAACAGAGAGGCCAAATTGCCTTGCTATCTCATAACCGAACCCTGTTGCACCGAGCTTTGGCATTGAGACGCCACCGGTTGCAACCACAAGGGAGGCAGCCTTAAAATCTCCTTTGTCAGTGGAGAGGAGGTACATTATGGGGCTCTCTTCACTGCCTTCTGTGACAATGGATTTTACCTCACACCCTTTTACGATCTGAACCCCTGCCGCTTCACACTCTGTAATGAGCATCTTCAGGATATCCCATGAGGAGTTCAGGCAGAATAACTGTCCATCTTCCCGCTCCTCAAAGGGGATCTTGTATTTATTTACCAGGGCAATAAAGTCATGCTGGGTATATCGTTTTAAGGCAGATTTGCAGAAATGGGGGTTCGCCGAAACATAGCGGCCAGAATCCATATAAAGATTTGTAAAATTACACCTGCCGCCGCCCGACACAATGATCTTTCTACCCGCTCTGTTGCCTTTATCAAGCACAAGCACCTTGCGGCTGCGTTTCCCTGCTGTGGCGGCACACATAAGGCCAGAGGCCCCTGCGCCGATAATTATGCAATCAAAATGGTTCAAACTCACACCCTTTCATTCTTCCTCTGTTAAATGTTTTATCCTTCTGTCAGGTATTTAAATCAATAATATATTTTCCGGGTGTACAATCAATGCTTTTATTGATAGAGGGCATGCGGATATGTTAAACTCAGCCTTCACCTGTTAAAGGATAAATGATGCCCCAGGAAAGATTCAGACTCATACCGGAAGCGCACCTGCTTTTATTCATGGAGAATAAAACCCTGTTGCTGCTAAGAAAAAATACCGGGTATGAGGACGGGAAGTACAGTGTTGTTGCTGGCCATTTTGAGGGCAACGAAACAGCTCGTGAGGCAATGGCAAGAGAGGCATATGAAGAGGCAGGGATTAAGATCGACCCAGATGATCTTGTCCTTGCCCATATCACCCACAGAAGAGATTTGGATGAAAGAATAGCATTCTTTTTCACCACAAGGAGATGGGCAGGCACAATAAGGAACATGGAACCTGAAAGGTGTGATGGCCTGATATGGTTTAATGTGGAGGCCCTGCCTGTTAACATGGTGCCCTATGTGCGTAATGCTATTGAGCAATATCTGAAAGGAAATATCTATTCCGAATTCGGGTGGAAGAAATAAAATATTATTCAACCCTGAACCAGTCAAAATCCGCGTATCCTTTACTTTCCGCTATGTTAGGATTGATACTGAAAAGCCCCACCTTCGCCCCGATCCACATACCTGGGGTTGCGTTAAACGCCTTGCCAATGGTCTTAAAATCGATTCCATCATAACTGTAAGAGAATGTGCACAGGGCATTGTTATCCACCTGCACCCTCAGATAGCATGTGCCCTGCTCCAGGGTGTGCGATTCAATCTTTTCAGTCTTGTCCTCCCCCTCAAAATAGGAGCCCTTATACATACCTATCTTAAAGCCCTCACTGCTCTTTGTGCAGGCAATAAATGCCCATTCTTTGCCCATGATTACAAGACCGCTCTTTTCCTCTTCCTTATCAGGCACAAAGGTAACTTTTGTACTAGCGCAAAAAGAGGGGGTAGGAAACTTCTGAAGCAAAAGATTGGGCACAAACCACAGGTTCCCATTCTGGGTAAAGTTTTTTACAGAGTAGAGGCGTATGTTACCCGGAGATTCGGTAAGGGAATACCATGCCTTTTTCGGGTTTGCCTGCCACTGCCACTGAAGCCCCAGACTGTTATCACCAAACTCATCGGTCGTCTGAGGGATAACGACCGGGTATACCCTGCCCACATCAGGTTTTTTATCCTCCCTCACAGGCTCGCCTATGCCATCTCCATTAATATCCTTTCCAATAATGGGCCAGCCATCTCTCCATTCAACCGGCTGCATGTGAACAACACGGCCATATGCGCCGTAATCCTGAAAGTGTATAAACCGCCATTCGCCTGACTTAAGTTCCACAAGCCCCCCCTGGTGCGGCCCGTTTATATCAGTGCTCCCCTGATGCAGAACAACCTTTTCTTCATATGGGCCATAAATATTTTTTGACCTGAGAACCGTCTGCCACCCGGTCTGCACACCGCCCGCAGGTGCGAATATGTAATAAAAACCATCCTTTTTATAGAGCTTTGGCCCTTCAATAACCGGCTGCCTTTTTATATCATGGTAGATGACCTTGCCATTATCCATGATCCTTTTACCATCAGGGCTCATGCGGTGAAGGTACAGGATATCTGCCCTGAGCTTGCTCCTTACAAGGTATGCATTGCCATCATCATCCCAGAATGGGCAAGGGTCTTCCCACAGCTCCACCTCCTCAACAAGATGCAAGTCCCATTTGCCAGCAGGGCCTTTTGCTGTTGCCATAAAGAGTCCGTCGTGGGGTGTGCAGAAATAGACATAAAAAAGACCATTATGGCAGCGGATAGATGGCGCCCATGAGCCCTGGCCATGAACAGTTTTATCATACTTTTCAAGAGGGAGCGAATCATAAACATGGTTTATAATTCGCCAATTCACAAGGTCGCGGGAATGAAGCACAGGAATCCCGGGCATACAGTTAAAACTGGATGAAACCATGTAAAAGTCATCATCTACCCTGATAACATCAGGGTCTGAATAGTCAGCAAATATTATAGGATTTTTATAGTTTCCATTTTCAATATCAGGTACCCATTGTGCTGATACACTGAAATTGGACATCCAAATAAAGATAAATAACAAACTGCAAAATTTCATTCAAGGTTTCCTGCCCTGGCTTTAAAGTGTAGTTTTAAGGCATTATTAGTTTTTACCTTATAAATATCAATATATTATTTACAAATATTGACAAACAAAATAGAGAAACATATCATCACAAAAATGGTTAAACCAAACCGGCAAGACCAGGATATCTTTAACGCCTATTCAAACCTATCATTTAAGAAGGAGGAAAGAGCATGAAAACAAAATTGATTGTTGTTGCTTCAACATTATTGTTTCTTTTATCCGGCGCTGTAATGGCAGCCGATGTTACAGGGACATGGGTAGCAGAGATGGCAATCCCTGCTGGCGGACCCGGCGGCGGTGGCGGCGGTGGCGGGCCCCAGGGGCCAATGAAATGGACATTTAACCTCAAGGCAGATGGCGCAAACCTGACAGGATCCACTATCGGCCCCATGGGCAGAGAAAACCAGATCTCCGAAGGCAAGATAGATGGCGACAAGGTTTCCTTTGTGGTAAAGGTGCAGGGCATGCAGGGCAATGAAATGAAAATTACATACAAAGGGACAATTTCCGGTGATGAGCTGACGCTCACTATGGAAAGAGAAGGCGGCATGGGCGGCGGCCCCGGTGGCGGAGCTGGTGGCGGCGGTATGCAGATGCCTCCCCTGGTTGCAAAACGTCAGAAATAGCTATCTAAATACCTGGAAGAGACAAGGCATGCCTGGAAGCTGGCTTTCTGGCTGGCCTTGCCTCTTCTGCAATATAATAAAGCTTTTAAGTCAGGTTTAAGCATCAATTTAAGCGTACTTGCCTGCAATATAGTCACTTAGGTCATCAATCAGCTTTTCCTTTTCTACAATAACGGCCTTTAAAATATCACCTATTGATATCAGGCCAATAAATTTTTGCCTGTCAAAAACTGGCAAATGGCGGATATGTTTGCCTGTCATGAGAACCATACATTCGTTTATCTCTGTTTCAGGTTTGATTTTGTACATAGAGCGTGCGGAGGTCATGATATCCTGCACCTTTGTCTCTTTTGAGGATTTCCCTTTCAGGATTACCTTTCGTGTATAATCCCTTTCGGAAAAGATGCCAACAACCTTCCCCTTCTTGTCGATAACCATCAGAGCCCCTATGTTTTTTTCTGCCAGCAGCTTGAGGGCATCAAAAACAAGCGAATCAGGGGTTACCGAATAGACCTCCTTAATAGCCTTGTTTTTTAAAATCTCTTTTACTAATTTCATTTTATCCCTCCTTTAAAGAAAGAAAAAAGTTTATGGTCAAAAAAGCAATATGCTGCAAACCGGCCAATAACTTTTATATACAGGCATACCTTAAAAGTCTTCTTCTTATAGCAGGTAGAATAATCTGATCTCCCTGTCAGATTTAAGTAGCGCAATAATCGCAGGATTGGGATCACGGGGATCATGGTGAAACACTGACAAAAGTATATCATTAGAATTAGAATTTGTAATGGGTAAAATCTATTTGATTGAAATTTTTTTACACAGGTCGGATGATTGCCCTGCACTGGCCTGTGTCACCCTTTTATCCTCTCAAAAATCGTGGTAACTTTCATCTTTGGGGATCAGGAGGGGAATATGGCATTGGCTGATCAACCTTAAACGGAACACTAATATCAATCCATTCGGATTTGATCATAGTATTATCATCTCCTTGCCTTACCCCAGCCGGCCTTTACTCTTCATCACATCCGCCACCCTTTTTAGCCCCATGCCTTCAAGTGTCTTTTTTGTAGGCCATCCGGATTCACTGTTAAAACCCTCAAATTCATAGAACTTTGTCTTCCACTCTTCAAACCTGTTGCGGTCAAGCTTTCGTCCTTTGCCATCTGCATACGCCCACTTTTTGGTCTTGTCATCATACATGGGTAAAAGCGCTCCGGGAGAGCCCTGTTCATGGATATAATCAGGGAACACCTCCATGTTTCTGTGCCTTCCCTGCAATGTCCATATGGCCCTGTCCAGGGTAAATATCTTGTGGCCAAGCTCCATACCATCGGCAAAGGTGATCTTTTTACCGGTGACCGCATTAAAGAACCTAGGTTCTGCCTCGGGTGTTGCGCCCCTGTTATCCGCAGAGTTATTGGTAAAGCACATGGGCCATATCCAGCCGCAGAAACCGTTTGAACCCAGCCAGAATTTTTCATAGTGTTTTACCCATGCCACCTGCTTAACCTTGTGCTCTGAGTAGATGCCTGTTGGGCCATCACTATAGTCAAGCATGAACACATCACCATTATAGGGTATCATGGCATCCGATGTAAGCTGTACAGCCTGCTCAGCGGAGAGATAGGGCTCTTTGCCCTCCATGCGGAATGCCTCCGGCATCCAGTGCAGAGGATAATTTGCCATGCTGTGGAGCATGAGATCCCTTTCTCCCATGAGTGAGCCATAACCCCACTCTGCCTCAACCCTCGGGTCATAGTGCATGGATGTGCCCCAGTAGGCAAGCTGGAGTTTTCCATTGTTAAAGTCTTCATCATAGGTACCCCAGCTTTTTGCTGCCCTTGCAAGCCCCTGGGCAAGCTCTTTGCCAATGCCTTCGCCCGTGGCGATCTGCCTCATGAAGATATCCATAAAACCAAGTGTTCCCGCCTTATCCAGCGGAAGATCACAGTCAATAGGTTTTCCTCTTCCAAGTTTGCCTGTTGCATAGAGATGTTTAACATACTGGGTCGTAGCCATAAAATGCCAGTGGCTCAGGCCATATTTCTGCATCATGTCATTACCCTGGCGGTTCATCTTGCGTGTGGCATTATCGAGGAATACAGAGGCAGCGCCGGCGCATACTGATTCGTTATTGTCGCCGGTGGCCAGCCGCTGGCGACAGCCCCTGGGGCATGAAGCACAGGCCGCAGCGCGGGCAGGCACAATGGGGGAGTTGTCGGACATGAAAAAGGGATTATTGGTTACACTCGCGCCTGCAGGGGAGCCATTGATCCAGAAATAAAACCCGCCCATCATATCCTTTCTTCTGGGGTTATCCACATTGAACTGAAACTGGTTGTACCATAGGCGTGTCTCCATAAAGGCATTAGGGTCAGCAACAGGCGCGCTCCCTGTGCCTATTGCGCTTATGGCCTTTAAGTTTTTTGAACCGAACACCCCCCCAAAACCGCAGAGCGCTGCCTGTGACCCAGGCCCGTGGAGGAGCGCTGCCATGCGGCTCTTGTTTTCGCCTGCAAGCCCGCAGCATACAACAGCAGGTATCTGGGTGGAATAGCTCTCATGATAGTCTGCCCATTCACCGAATTTGAGGGATGGGTTTACACGCCTTGATATCTCTTCCTGTGTATCCCATGTGTCCATGCCCCATATGCCATTCGCATCTTCTATGGTAACCTTATCGTTTATAATATTGATCCACACGGGTTTATCTGCAGCACCTTCAACCACAATGCCATCCCATCCGGCGAATTTAAGTTGTGCGGTAAATCTGCCGCCAAAACTGCTGTGGCCGAACCACTCAACAGGGTATAGCATGGGCGCAAGCCCCTGTACCTCGCTCCTGCCTGAACCTGGCATAAAGGTGCCTGCAAAGGGGTGGCCCATAATGATTATCAGGTTTTTGGGATCAAATGCCTCAAAGGGGAGCTGATCACCCACAAGGTCAAAGAATATGGCAGAGCCCATGCCGTGTCCGCCGCCATACTCCTCATACCTTTCAGTGGGTATAGCGCTGGTTGATTTATTCGTCAGGTTCACCCTGAGTATCTTACCTGTATAACCGCCCCTCTTTGTCTCTACCATTTTAATTACCTCCACGCATCTATTGATACTGGCCTGCCGGGCATAAAATCTGCTATAAACCAGACACTGGCGGTTTCACCTCCTGTAACGATCGTGTTGATCATTGCAGGAGAGGTCAGGTGCTTTATCTTGACATCGTTAGTGGCCGTTTTTGAGTTTTTATCACCGGGCCCCCTCATGCCCGAGTTAATGGAGTTGGCCCAGTACATACCTGCCGGTATCTCGGCGTTTTTAGAGAGCCATTCGGAAAGGGCCTCTTTTGTTTTAAACCCCTGCGTATCCCTTAATTGAAATGCAACAGATGGATCCATGATTAGCGTTGCTGCACCCGTTGCAGCAAGCACCATTGTAAAATCCCTCATAAGTAGCTGCGGGGCATAGTGCTCCACAACAGAACCGGAACTGTTTACAAAATTCCACCCGAAAAAGAGTGTAATGGTGCTCTCCTCCCGCTTAAAACCCATCTGCACATGAAATGGTTTCCATCCTTCAGGGAGCCTCTCCTCATTTTCGGCTATGGTAATATTATTGTAAAGAAGCGGATTACTGAGTGATGAGAAACCGCTTTCACCCTCCTTGTATCCCTGGATGATCTTGTGCATAAGCACCATGGAACGGCCTATTATGGAATTTGCCTCTGCATTTGGGCCAAGAGCGCCAAGGCCTGAATTGACTCCTATCTCTTCACGTATGGGGCCGTTTATGAGCACCATGCGTGCGCTTGAGGTGGTGGAATCCATGTAGGGCAACTGGCTTGAAAGGGCAAGTATCACAGGCAGGTATTCGGGTTTTGCGCCTGCCATAACAGCAACAATAGCAACCTTTTCCACTGTAAAAGGGCGCCTGGTGCCAAAGGTGCCTGCTGCCTCCTTGACTATCTCGTTTGGGTCATGGCTTGTGCCCTCAAGCATCTTTTTAACCTTTTCCTCGGTCGGAAGGATTATGGGGTTATAGTCTGTCCATCCCTTATCCTTAAATAGCCTCTGAAGATTTTCTTCTGTGTCAGGAGTTAAATATCTGGGTTCTGGCGGCGACTCAGGGTTGATCTCTGATTTTGTGAAAGGGATAGTCAGGGCGTCTATGATTGCAGTCATTATCGGTTTACCTGTGACATTATCCTTTCCATCCTTGAGATAATTTTTAAGCCGCTCTTCGCTCAAACCTGTAAATGGATAGGGCATGCCGACAAATCTAAGGGGCATGCCGGTACTGTATTTTGCATGGCCATTAATACCAAAAGTAACAACATTTTCATTTGCCAGTGATACAGTGGGGATGCTGTACTGCTTTTCAAGGTTTCCATTAAAACGGCTCACGGCCGCTATGCAGCCCCATCACCCTGCCACTCCCATGATTACTCCGGCGGCCTTATTATCAGCTATCTCCTTCCACAGAGCCGGGTCATCTTCAATATAGTTGCCCTTCTTGATCCTGAGGATTGTCTTTACATCGGGCATATTTTTTGTAAACCATTTCTGTATTTCCCCCATTACAGGGGTTCCATTAATCCCTTCATAGTTCATATCCACAAGGTATATGGTTTTACCTGAAAGCGATGTAAGCCTTGGCGGAAGGTCTACCCGTGGCGCAATTATCTCTCTCACTGCCGGGTTCATGACAGTGATTAGGGGTGCTTTTTCAGATGCTGCGCTGCAAAATAGAGGGAAAAAGGAAACAGAGGATAAAACAAGGATGAATACTATGGGAAGAGGGTTGTGCAGTAATGGTCTTTTAATCATTTATGCCTCCTGAGATTAGTTTTTAAGGAGTATACGAGTCCGGGGTATATGTGTCAAAACAATAGTTTTAAAATAGGCCGGTCAATTTTATGGTTGACAATGGCTCTAAAGTTGGAGATCGTGACCGTTCGCTTTTGAAACCTTAAGAATATAGAGAAGTTTTATGCAAAAATATACTGAACGGCTCGGGACAGCCCCTTTGGGTACGCTGCTTATAAGGCTAAGTCTTCCGGGTATAGCAGCCACCATTGCCGGCAGCCTCTATAATATAGTTGATACCTTCTGGGTGGCAAGGCTCGGCCATGAGGCTATTGCCGCATTAACGATCGTCTTCCCATACCAGATACTTGCAATGGCTGTAGGTATGGGCACAGGCACAGGCACAGGCGCCCTTGTGTCCAGATATTTTGGTGAAAAAAATATTAATGGCGTCAACCTTGCCGCGGGGCAGATCTTTTTCTTAAGTGTTATGTGGGGCCTTTTATTTCTGATACCCCCTCTGTTTATGCCTGATACCATACTCCGGCTTCTTGGTGCCACAGATAATATCATGGATATGGGGAGGGTATACCTGGTTATTACCGCATTCGGTGCGCCTGCCAATGTCTTTATTTTTCTGGTTGGCGGCCTTATCCGCGGGTCAGGGGACACAGTAAAACCCACTGTAATCATGATAACTGCAAGTGTAATAAACATAATCCTTGACCCGTTTCTGATCTTAGGGATTGGCCCTTTCCCGGAAATGGGGATCAAAGGGGCGGCCCTAGCCACAGTCATTGCACAGTGCACAGGAATGGCAATAGGTCTCTATTTTATCTTTGCAAAGAGGACAGCCTACAGGATAAGCAGGTTGAGCCTCGTGCCAAGGTGGAATATCCTGAAGAGGATATACCATGTGGGTGCGCCTGCCTCCATTCAGCAGCTTACAGAAAGCCTGGCATTTATACTTTTTAACAAGGTGGTATCCGCATATGGTTCAGCGCCTATTGCGGCTGTCGGCCTTGCAATGAGGATATCTGACCTGGCATTTATGCCTATCATGGGTGTTTCAAATGCCCTTCTGCCGGTGGTGGGATACAATATGGGTGCAGGAAAAGAGGCAAGGCTCTGGAAGGCCGTAAGGCTTTCATCAGTGGGCACAGCAATACTCCTTATAATCTTCACCATAATAATTGAGATCTGGACACCGGAGATACTTGCCATCTTCATGAAAGACCCTGAAGTCCTTAAAGTGACCATCCCGGGCATGAGGATAATGCTCTCTGCACTTACCTTTATAGGGCCATCCATACTTTTTATTACGGCCTTTCAGGGGCTGTCAATGGGTGGCATGGCCCTGTGGCTGTCACTCATCCGCCAGTTTATACTCTTTATCCCGGTGCTTTTTCTCCTTGAATATCTGTTCGGACTAACCGGCATATGGCTTGCACTGCCAGTATCAGATGTCCTGAGTTTTTTTGTTGTGCTTACGTTTCTGCTCAGGGAGTACAGGTGGCGGCAGAAACACCATTTATAAAAAGGCCAAAAAAAGATTAAGGACAAAACGCAGAAGAATAAAAAGCTATTTTAGTGGAACAGAAAATATGGAGGTAGTCGCTATCACTGTTATCCAGAAAAACCCTGATCCAGTTAATGTCTCTATTTTTTACAGTTGAAAATTCGGTTCATTTCTGATCTCTGAAACAAGCTTGCCCGCTGTTTCTTCCTGCTCGGTTGTCCCTGATATTGCGAGCCATACAGCCCCTTCTGCGCCACATACACCGCCTGCTGCAACCAGTTCAGCACGGGCGCCAGTGAGCATCATAATCGCTTCCAGTTCGGTTATAACCTCTCCGTTAACCTGAAGCATCCGGGCACCATGTGAGCCTGGCGTGTTAAGGAGTCTGGCAATGGTATTCAGGTCTGTTGCAACCCGTTTTTCAAGCCCCACAGGCAGGATCAGCTGCGCACGCCTTCCAACAACAGCCTGCAATGCGGCTACTATTGTTCCGCCCTTTGTATCACCAATCAGCACACCTGCCTGTTTATGTATCAGGTCAACGGCATTTGCCCCCTTTAGAATAACATCACCCTCCCTGAGATCATCAATGACATCAAATATGGTCTTCCCCTTTATGATGCTCCCCTTCTGGATAATAATATCCCCGGGAAAGCGGCTCTCATCGGACAGCCTGCCTGAATCAGTGATCTTATAGTTCGGCGGAAGGGTTATTCCGCGAAAGAAACGTCTGCGAGAAAACTCCCTGTCTTCTCCGCAAGCAGTGAGCAGCTCCTCAGCCACATATCCATTTGTGGTGCCTGCAACAACAACAATGGTGCCGGATACAAGCGCTTCTATGATTGCTGGGTGACGGGTAATGGATCTGGCAATCAGACGTTTACCTGCTGAAGGTGTTATTGAGGTCTGGATCATTTTGTTCTCCTTATTGGCCGATTATTAAGAGGTTTTTCTTGCAAGTTCCGCCTTTATGGCAAGGCCGATATCCTCAAATGAAAAGGGCTTTTTGAGAAAAATGCCAGCCCCCATTTTGAGTGTCTTTTTTACATCATCTGTCTCAGCAAAACCGCTAACAATTATCGCCCTCTGTCCGGGCCTGATTTTTATCATCTGTTCATAGGTCTCTTTACCGTTTATGCCTGGGTCCATGATCATATCAATAATCACAAGGTCAGCGACATTGTTTTTGATATAGGAGAGAGCCTCTTCGCCACTCGATACAGCGATTGTTTCATAGCCGAGCCTATTAAGCATACTGCATGTGATATCCCTCTGCGCCTCCACATCATCAACAACCATAATTTTTTCATGATTTCCCTGATATTCACTGACAGGAACTGCAAATCTTCGTCTGGAATCAATCAGCTTCAATGAAGGGAAATAGAGATTAAATGTTGTGCCCTCACTGTTGCTCGATACATCTATATACCCCTTATGATCCTGAAGCACACTCCAGACCACGGAAAGGCCAAGGCCTGTGCCGCTCCTGCCCATAACCTTTTTTGTGTAGAATGGTTCAAATATCCTTTCCATATCCTCCGGATCAATGCCTGGCCCGTCATCAGCAACCGTGAGCAGCAGATACTCCCCTGCATTCACAGTATCATACCCCTTTACCGGCCTTTCAAGATAGCAGAGCATTGTGGATATTAATATATTACCTTTTTGAATTATTGCCTCGGCTGCATTTGAAACAAGGTTCATAATTACCTTCCGTATATGAATGGATGAACCCTCAATGTCGGGCAAATCAGGGTCAAGTACTGTCTTTACATTGACCCCGGGGTGAAATTGATTAAGTTTTGTAAATTCCAGTGAGTCAAGATAGCTTATGACTATCTCATTGATATTTACCGGCTCTTTCTGAATTGCTACCCCCCTTGCTACGGTCAGCAGGTCCTGAACAATTGCGACTGCCCTCTCCCCTGAACTCTTGATTCCTTCAAGCGGCTTCCTCAGTTTGCTGTCATGGGCCATATCCATAAGCAATAGTTCAGGGTAGTTTACTATTCCTGAAAGCACATTATTAAGATCATGGGCAACCCCTCCTGCAAGCAGGCCAAGGGATTCCATCTTTTTAAGCCTTGAAAGTTTTTCTTCTGTCTCACGGAGCGCCTCTGCCTCCTGTTTCTGTTCAGTGATATCACGCATAACCCCGAGAGCCGCAGCCCTTCCCCTGTATGTTATTGCTGTAATGACTATTTCAAGAAACCGCTCTTTCCCCCCCTTCCCTTTGACACACATGGTATGTCTGCCGGGTGGCGTCTCTCCTTTTAGCAGGGAATGGTATATAGTTGTGTAAAATTCCCGGTCTTTTGGATGCATCATCCCGTAGAAAGTCAGGGCAGAACCCTCTGTCAAAGGCTCATCTATTAATTTGCAGAAGGCAGGATTTCCAAAAACGATCTTTTCATCCTGTACAATGATGATACATTCATTGGCATGCTCGGTAATCAGGCGGTATTTTACATCTGTTTCCGCATCCCTGTAGCTGTTGACAACCACCCACAAAACAGCAAAGGCAAAACCGAGAAACCCGTATTCCATCAGATACTGAATGGTGGGCATTCCGGATGCGGCAAGCCCGTCATGAATCCCAAGGATAATCCAGAAAACCATGCCTGACAGAAACAGGTTGCGGTACTTGACCTCTGTTACCCTGTGCCTAACCCATAGTATAATCCCGTAAACGGCTGAACATGCGATATAAAGCATAAAAATGGGGCCAATGATGCCAATGGATGGCTCCACATAGGGAGATTTAAGAAATAGAAATTTCCATGTAGAGACCTTATAGGAAACAATAAGGTCTGTAGCCCATAATACTGCCATGATAAGCAGATGAAATATCCCTGCAAGCAGATGATATCTCTTTGCATTAATGCCAAGGTATGAATAGGTAAAGCCATACATGCAGTGAATCAGGAGGATCAGCGCTGCAAATTCAAGGATACCGGAAAAGCGGTTAAGAGCTCCTGCCGGGGTGTTATACTCTATAAAAACCCCTGTTGTGTAGAGAACAGCGGAAAATGATATGGCCGCACTCCATGCATACCAGGGTTTTTCCCTCCTTTTAATAAAAAGAAGGCATTGCAGGATAAACATTAGAAGGGCGATTATGGCTACGGATAATGATCCGGCTGACTGTAGGATTATTGTTTCTTTCGTCATAGTTACAGCTGCTGCTTTGAGATCCAGTTTTTACCGGTCGAATATAAAAAAATTATAAAAATATTTTGCTTTTTTACAATATTATGCGTACAAATACATCATACTCAGCTTGTTGTACAGGCGTTTTTTGTGGATTTTTACCATTCAACGGCTCTTATGATCAAAATTTCTATCCATAGGCAGATGCCAGGCTGCCTGTCTGGGTCTATACCGGGACATTACCCCAGCCACATCATTTGCTGTAACCTTTGGATAACAATATCTGACTATTCGGGGGGATTATGATGTCCTTGGCATAAACTTTTCCGGTAAAAAATATCATTACGTTGCAGAACCATAATAATCTGTAGAAACATAATATCTTATTCCTTTTTTCCAGTTGAAACCAGTGAGGTAATTATGGGTAATAATGAAGATGTGATGAAAAGTATTCATGAAGAGCAGCTTGACCGAGTATTGATGAGTCTTACCTGTATAGGCGCAGTTGTGCTTGCTGCCTCCCTTTCAAGGGCATTATTAATGGGGTGGCAAAACTTCCTCTATATCCATATAGTCTCCTATATCGCCATCATAGGGATTGCAATTTTAAAAAAACACCTTTCGCACACAGTAAAGTCCATTCTGCTGGCAGGTATCATTTTTATGCTTGCCATATTGGGTCTGGCAAAATTTGGTTTTATTGGATACAGTTCAGCAATGCTGCTTATTTTCTGCATTGTGGCTACTGCATTCTTTGGAACCAGGGGAGGGGTTATTGCTGTTCTGCTAAGTTCAGCCTCCTTTGCGGCTGTTGGCGTATCTGTTGTTAACGGGGTGTTAACATTCGACTTTGATATCCAGGCATATATGCGCTCACCTTTTACCTGGGCACTTGGCGCTGTGGGCATGCTCTTTTTGACCGGGCTCATCGTGATCATTCTCTCAAAGATTAACAGTCAGTTGATCGGGCTTGTCAGAAACCTGAACAGGCGGAATGCGGAACTCCTTACAGCTAACAGGGCATTAAGCGATGCGCTTGAGGAAAAAAGGAGATTGAAGATCGGTCTTGAACAGGCGCAGAAGATGGAGCTTGTGGGCATTGTTGCCGGAGGTGTGGTGCATGATCTTAATAATGTGCTTTCAGCCTCTATAAATTATCCGGAGATGTTGCTGATGAATATACCTGCAAACAGCCCCTTAAGGGAGCCGCTTATGACCATAAAAAAATCTGGTCTCAAGGCAGCAGCCATTGTTGAGGACCTTCTTACCCTTTCCAGGCGAAGGGTAGCAAAAAAGGCGGTTCTTGATATCAACTCTATTGTTGCGGAATGTATTGCAGGCCCTGAGGTGGAGAGGATAAGGGCCTTTCATCCCAAAACAGAAATATTGGTGACAAATGAAGATGAGCCACTGAAAATTAAAGGGTTCCCTGTCCATTTTTCCAAGACCCTCACGAACCTTATCTCCAATGCCGCAGAGGCTATGCCCGGAGGAGGTAAAATAGTCATAAGGACCTCAAGGATAATTGTCACAGCACATAACCGGCCAGACTGCAAAATGATGGAGGGAGAATATGCCCTTTTACAGGTCTCCGATGAGGGTGAAGGGATCTCGGAAGAGGAGAAGGAAAAGATCTTTGAGCCCTTTTTTACCAAGAAAGAGATGGGGAGAAGCGGGACAGGCCTTGGGATGACCATTGTATGGAACAGCGTTAAGGATCATGAGGGTTATATCTTCCTTGACAGCATAAAGGGAAAGGGCACCACATTTAACCTCTATTTCCCTGTAACCCATGAACCCCTGCCTGAAAAAGAGGAGAGGCCCTCGCTTCCCCTGAAAAATGGCAAGGGCGAATCGATACTTGTTGTGGATGATGTGAAGGAGCAGAGGGATATTGCCAAAAAGATATTGACCATGCTTGGCTATTTTGTAGTGGTAAGATCAAATGGTGAAGAGGCAATTGAATATATCAAAGATCATCCTGCCGATCTTGTGCTGCTTGACATGATCATGCCAAAGGGCATGGACGGGCTTGATACATTTAGAAAAATTCATGAAATCAAACCTAAACAGAAGGTTCTTATCATAAGCGGCTATTCTGAAACAGATCGTCTCAAAAAGGCCCTTGAGCTTGGCGCTGGCGCATACCTTAAAAAGCCATATCTGATGGAGACAGTGGCATATGCGGTAAGAGAGGAGCTGGATAAAAGGCCGCATGAAAGGATTGTCTATAACTAAGGCCATCCCTGAAAGAGTCAAATTCCGGATGGGCATTCAGCGATCATCCGTGAGCCAACTATCATAGTCCCTGGTGGCATGAGTAAAATAGCGTTATATCTTCATCACTCTGGAACAATGGATCATGAGAAAAGCGGGGTTTGGGTTTTCCCTGTAAAAAATTTTATAAAAATTTCCATACCACAGCCTTATATTATCCTTGCCTGGCAGAAAACACCCTTGCCTCAGTGAATTAATAGATAGTATGATGTTATTCGTTTTAACAGGAGGTCTAAAAAAGTATGTACAAAAAAGAGATGGAGACCGCCTGCCGTGCTGCGCTTGAGGCGGGCAGGATCATAAAGGGGTTTTACGGGAACCTAGAAGAGATCAGGAAAAAGGGTGAGAGAGACCTTGTCACAGAGGCAGACCTCATGTCCGAGAAGGCTGTTGTTGCTGCTATAACTAAGAATTTTCCGGATGATGCGATCATTGCGGAAGAGGGGGGCGAACAGGGAAAGAGATCCGAACGTAAATGGATTATTGACCCCCTTGACGGAACCACTAATTTTGCCCACTCATTCCCATTCTTTGCCGTATCAATAGGGTTTATGGTGAAAGAGGAGGTTGTTGCAGGCGTTGTTTATAACCCTGTAATGGATGAGTTCTTTGAGGCGGAAAAGGGGAAGGGGGCCTTTCTTAACAAAAAACCGATAAATGTATCTGCAACAGCTAATATCAGGGATGCCCTTGTCGCCACCGGGTTCCCCTATGATATAGATAAAAAGAGTGATGAGATAATTAGCCGCCTCAAAAGGATTATTGTGGAGGTGCAGGGCTTGAGAAGAGCTGGCGCTGCATCCATTGATCTATGTTATGTGGCCAATGGCAGTCTGGACGGTTTCTGGGAGCAGGATCTAAAGCCCTGGGACACAGCAGCCGGGAGCATCATACTCACAGAGGCAGGGGGAAAGGTGAGTGACTTTAGAGGGAACAGCTTTAACCCCTGGTTAAATAGCATAATTGCAACAAATGGGCTGATACATAAAGAGATGGTCGGATTGTTAAGCAAATAGAGGCAACCTCTAACCCGGATAATTATGGATATAAGCAGCAATGGCACAGTTCAGGGGGGGGGGTAAACTGTACCTGGACAAAAATCTCCGGATTATATTTGGTGTAACACTCACCGCTGTTATGGGTGTGGCCAGCATTACACCCGCATTCTCCATAATTATTGAGGAGATGGATATAAAGGGGCAATGGGATATAATTCAAGATGCTCAGTATCGGTACTGCCTCTTTTCCGGTTATTGGCGGGGCGCTTGCCATGCTGGGGTGGAATTATCCATTTTTTCTGCCCCTGCTTGCCATAGCAATAGGCTTTACGGTATGGTGCTCCGCCTAGGGCAGACCCTGGGGCCGCTTATAATGGGTCTGACATTAACCCTGTGGGACATCAGGGGGCCCTTTTTGCTGGCGCGCTTTTTGGCCTTTTCATGTTCTTTTTCGGACTTATAATGAAAGGGACAAACAGGAGTTTTGATACAAATCTATAAGGTTTAAGAGAGGAGGCTTTCATGAAAACAATAAAAATATTAACCGTCATGTGCATACTTGCCCTGTGTGGCTGTTCAACCCTTTCCAATTTTGGCCGGCCAAGATTCAGCATTGCGGTTGATTCACTTGCCGCTTCAGGGGCAGACCTAAAAAAGAGATACCTGCTTTTACCCGGTAACCAGGGGGTAACTGCTGCAGATCTTCAGTTCAAGGAGTATGCAGAGTATCTTAAGCGTGTGCTTAATAAAAAGGGGTATCTATACACAGAGTCAAAGGATGAGGCCGATCTTGCAATATATCTGGCCTATGGTATGGGTGATCCTGAGACACACCAGTATTCATATGACCTTCCAATCTGGGGCAGGACAGGTTATTACGCATCAACCACTCATGTTGCAGAAAACACGGTTGATGGACAGACAAAATACAGGGCATATACAACATATATACCTACTTATGGCTATATTGGTTATAATACCTATATAGACTCTGTAACCACCTATATGCGGTTTGCGGTTATTACGGCATATGATTATGAGCAGTTCAAAAAGGATGAGACTGAGGTGCAGCTCTGGAAAACCACCATAAACAGCACCGGGTCAAGCGATGACTTGAGGCGCATCTTTCCCATACTGATGGCCGCATCAATCCCATACCTTGCAACAGACACAGGGAGCAAGGTGTATCTATCTATGTATGAGACAGACCCCATAGTGCAGGAGATCAAGGGCAAAAGCGCCCCAGTAGCACCGGTTAAGGGAAATTTTAGATAAAGGGGGTATAATATATGAAAAATATAATGAAAAAGATAAGGTTATTTATCACCCTTTTCTGTGTCCTGGCCATGCTCTTTTTTATACGGCCTCTTGCCGTTAATGCCTGCTGCAATGACAATGATTTTTGGTGATGGGTGGGTGTGGTCGCAACCGGCGGGGTAAGCTGCGCAATTGAAGATGTCATCAATTCGATCAAGACCATAATTGCCAGCGTCCAGAGCCTTCAGGCCACCATCACGACGAACGTCAACAATCTTATCAATCTGGCCATACAGACGGTCACTGCTGCAGGTTCCGACCTGGGTAAACTCACCCAAAACGCACAAAATGATTATCATATTACATTGGCATCTGCACAGCAGCTTTCAAACTCGGCACAGGCCCAGGCCCCGGCAAGAAATGCCACTCCGCAAGGGCAGGCGCCGATGAGCTTATGGCAAACCAGGACAGGCTACAGTTGCAGGCAACCCGCACCAAGCTCATCGTAGAGGCCAGGAAACGGTTTGCAAATGATCCCAGGACCCTCGAAAAGGTAGAGCAACTGGTTGGCCAGTAGATTGACAGACCTCAGGAACTTCTTTCCAGGGTTCCTCTGCGGGCTGGGCCCAGATAGAGCGGCAGCATTCTGGTGTGGAGACATGTTAAAACCTGTCTCTACTGTGGAAGAATCTGACTTGGGTACTAAGTCAATGACATTTGATGTCAGAGGATGGGGGCAAGCTTTTAACCAAAACCATAAAACCTGTTGACACCATTACAACGATTCCAGATAATACCCAAGTCTTTTCACAATATTTTTCAGGAGTTTGGTGATGGTTAAAAGAATTGTATGCATATTGTTTATCTATATAGCTGCCCCTTTTCTTACTTTCAATTGCTTTGCTCAATTCACAGCTTCCCCTTCGATATCACCCAACATAAAGAATAAATTAAATCCGGAGGTAAAGATACCAGCTACCCAAAATATCCAGCAGATCAAACCTGACCTTATTGTTCAGTCTATTCGAATAACTCCTGCAAACCCCAAAAATGGCGGGCAAGCAAGCTCTACCGATTTTGGCCCCGGATTTCTCGTATATGCTACGATCAAGAACCAGGGGAACGAACAGGCTTTTCTTCCAAAAGGATGGAGGCTTGCAGCCTCTAAAAATATGGGATTCAGGGATGATTATAATAGCTTCAACAATCAGGAGGCGAACAACATCACCTTGCCGCCAGGAGCCTCGCAAGAGGTACTGGCCGGCAATTATCGTTCTGCAGAAATGTCGCCGGCAGGGACCTGGACCGTCTGGGTCAAAGCCAATCCTGATAATCAGATATCTGAATCAGACTATGAAAATAACGAAAAAAGTATACAGGTAACCGTTGCCAATGTGCCCGCCGCGCCACAGGCAGCACCCGGTGATCTCGTGATTTCAAGTCTGAGGATTGAGCCCACATATGCGACTATTGCCGGTAATTTTAAACTCATAGCAGTAGTAAAAAATATTGGCGGCACTTCAATATCTCTTCCCTCATATTGGAAGGCGATTAATTTCAGCAATGCTGAAACTAACTGCGGAATGCAGTATAATCCCATGAACCTGAATGCAGGTCAATCAGTAGAGTATCAATGTTCTCCAATTCGATTGCAAACTGGAACCTTCACATGGAGTGTGACTGCAGATCCGCAGCAAAAGATTAATGAACAAAACGAAACCAACAACACGAAATCTATCCAGGTGATCATAAATCCACAGTAATGCCAATAGGGTGGTAGCCCGGCAGCACTACATTTAGTTGAAGATAACAGATTCGATTTAAAATATTGTTTTTTTCTGGTTTTAATGGTAGCTAGCCACGGATAACAGTTCCGGGATGCAGATAAGATATAAAATACAATCTATATAAAGGGTGTTAAAAATTTGGATAATCTAACCTTCGGGGTAACAATAGTAGTAGTTGGTATAGGGGGCAGCACTGCATGCCTTCTGCTTTTAAGCCTTGTTATTGGCATTTTAAAAAAAATGTTCCCCTATAAACATGATGAAGATAAAAAGGCCATGGAGAATGAAAGATGCTAGAGGCTATTGGCACCGGATTCAGCGGTCTTATTGAGGGCTTTCTGCATCTGCACTGGTCAAACCCCGTAATGATAGCAATTGGCTGCATACTTCTTTACCTGGGTATTAAAAAGGGGTTTGAACCCCTTCTTCTTGTGCCAATCGGGTTCGGGGCAATACTGGTCAATATCCCGCTTGGCGGCCTTATGGAAGAAGAGGGCTTTATAAGGATTATTTATGAGGCCGGGGTTGTAAACGAACTGTTTCCCCTGCTTATTTTTATAGGCATTGGCGTAATGTGTGACTTCGGGCCTCTCCTTGAAAACCCCAAGGTATTTCTCCTGGGCGCGCCGGGCAATTTCGGCATCTTTTTTACTGTTGCCCTTGCCCTTGCCCTGGGCTTTACACAGCTTGAATCGGTTGCAATAGGGGTTGTTGGGGCATGCGACGGCCCGCCCGCCGTTTATGTGGCAACCAGGATTGCGCCACACTTACTGGGGCCCATTACAGTTGCTGCATACTCCTACATGTCGCTTGTCCCCATGTTCCAGCCCCCCATAATGAGGCTCCTCACCACGAAAAAGGAGAGGATGATGACAATGGGGACAGTAAAAAGATCTGTCTCAAAGACCACTAAGCTCCTGTTTCCCCTTGTCACCACTGTAATAGGAGGGCTAATTGCCCCTAAAGGGCTGGCGCTTCTTGGCACAATCATGCTTGGTAATTTCATGAAGGAGAGCGGGGCAGTAAAGAGACTAACCAGCGCCTCTGAAAACGAGATTGCGAATGTGGTAACACTGCTCCTTGGCATCTCCATCGGGGCAACCATGGATGGCAAAGTATTCCTCTCTCCACAGACCATCCTGATACTGGCTCTGGGCTTTCTTGCCATGTGCCTTGATACTGCAAGCGGAATACTATTTGCAAAACTTATAAACCTTTTAACACGGGGCAAAATAAACCCGCTCATAGGAGCTGCCGGCATATCTGCATACCCTATGGCTGCAAGGGTGGCGCAGAAACAGGGCCAGAGATATAACCCGAAAAATCACCTCCTGATGCATGCGCTGGGCGCAAACACAGGCGGACAGGTGGGCTCTGTGATTTCTGTTGCTGTTATGCTGTCTGTGCTCACAGGCATGGGGCTCATATAAATAACGGGCTTAATAGATAGATCAGTGTGAATAAAATAGATGTTTTCACCGCTGAGGTCAGGGAGTGGCAATATTATTAGCCTTTTCTTCCTCTTCTCAGCGGTTAGACAGTATCCTGTTTGAGTGGCATCAAGATATATTATGGTATTTATTAAACGGATCGGCCCTGATATCTGATCACTATTTTACCGCGGCGCTCACATGACAGGGCAGCCCCTCCTCCTCCCCAAGTGCGCATATAGTCTCTTCAAGGTCATGGAGCGCATCTGCTGATAATCCGCCAATTGTTGAGGTCTTGATCATATCCCTGCATGTAATGCCGCTATATGCCCTTGCAAAGCCGTTTGTGGGGAGAACCGCTGTAATCCCTATGGCATAGTTGGCAGCAGAAAATGAGGTATTGTGGCCGATGAGTATCTCACCTGCATTATGCACCTGTGATAGCACCACCTCCTCCCTCTCCTTTTTGCAGGCAATCAGGAGATGTTCCGGCGCATAGACATCAATGGTTTTAACGGCAGATTCTATATCCTGAACAACTGCTATTGCACCCATGCCCTCTGGCCCGAACACCCTTTCAAGCACAGGCTTTCTTGTTGGAGGCGCAATGGAAATACGCTGTATAAGCTCCTTTAAAACCCCCTCTGCAAGCTCCATAGAGTTTGTAGCCAGGAGCACAGATGAATCTGGCCCGTGTTCCGCCTCGCACATGAGGTTTTTTGCTATCCAGGAGGGGTCTGCGCTATCATCTGCGATAACTGCACAGTCAGTCGGGCCAATGCCCACCACTGTTTTTTTGCCGTAAGAAAAGGCAACGCTCATTGCCGCTGCTATACCAGCCGGGCCAGGGCCGAACATGCCTGTCACCTCTGGTATGGATTCAGTGCCAAATGTCATGCCTGCAAGCAGTGCCACGCCATTTCCTATAACAATCCTGTGCGCCCCCGCCATTTTGGCTGCTGCCACGGTTGATGGATTTGCCCTTCCGTCTTCCTGGGGAGGCATTGCCACAACAATATTTTTTACCCCTGCAACCTTTGCAGAGGTAACAAGCATAAGGGCAGTAGATATTAGGGGGCCTTTTCTTGCCGGTATGTAAAGCCCGACTGAATCAAGAGGGGTATTCTTTTCGCCGATTATGGTGCCGGGCCGTATCTCTTTCTGCCAGTAAGCCTTTGGCATTAATGCCTCGTTCACCTCTCTGATATTATTTATAGCCTTCATAACCGCATTCCTGAACCTGCAGGTAAGGTCATTAAGGCATCTTTCTGCATATGACTCATCCACCCTGATATCTTCAACCCTGATCCTGTCGAACTTTAGAGTAGCGTCTCTGACTGCCTTATCACCATGGGTTTTAACCTCTTGAAAAATTGCAGTGATATCTGAGACCAGGGCGCTGTTCAGAAGGCGCTTCCGGGGCGCAAGCCTTCTCTTAAGTCTATCCTCATCCCCCGGGAGTATAAATAAAATATCCTTCATTGATCCCTTTTATATCTCTATTTGATATGTTTTATAAGTTTTCCTGCCATCCCTGTATATGTCGCAGGCGTAAGGTTTAAGAGCCTCTTTTTATCCTCCTGGGGCAGTGCAAGCGAACTGATAAATGCATGAAGGTCATCACGTGTGATCCTTTTACCTCTTGAGAGCGCCTTCATCCTTTCATATGGATTTTCTATGCCTGCCTTTCTCATGACCGTCTGTACTGGCTCTGCCAGCACCTCCCATACGTCGGCAAGGTCATTATTAATGGAATCCATGTCAACAGATACACGGCCAATGCCCCTGATAGCGGACTTTATTGCAAGGTAAGAGTGCCCTATGGCGCTTCCGGTGTTTCTTATGGCGGATGAATCGGTTAAATCCCTCTGAAGTCTTGATATGGGGAGTTTGGATGCAAGGTGTTCAAGGAGCGCATTACTGATGCCGATGTTGGCCTCCGAATTTTCAAAGTCTATCGGGTTTACCTTGTGGGGCATTACAGATGATCCCACCTCTGTGCTTACCACCTTCTGCCTGAAATAACCCAGGGAGATGTATGCCCACATATCCCTGTCAAAATCCATAAGGATATTGTTGAACCTTATCAGGGCGTGAAAGAGCTCTGCCATATAGTCATGTGACTCTATCTGGGTTGTAAGGGGGTTAAACCTAAGACCCAGCCTATTTATAAAACTCCTTGAAATATCCTCCCACGGGGCGTCCGGGTATGCAGCGCAATGGGCATTGTAGCATCCGACAGCGCCATTGAACTTGCCCAAATATTCTATATTTCTTATCTGGCTCAACTGCCTTTTCCACCTGTATATAAATACGGCCAGCTCCTTGCCAACAGTTGTGGGTGTTGCCGCCTGACCGTGTGTCCGTGCAAGCATGGCAATATTGGCGGACTCTTCAGCAATGGCGCAAAGCCTTTTAATCATATCCTCTGCGGCAGGAAGCCATTCATTATTTATGCCATCCCTAAGCATGAGGGCGTGGGCAAGGTTGTTTATATCCTCTGAGGTACAGCAGAAATGGATGGACTCTGAAAGCCCTTCAAGGGATGAACCTTTTATCCTCTTTTTAATGTAGTATTCTACGGCCTTTACATCATGTCTTGTCTCATCCTCTATGTTTTTAACGACTTTTGCCTCTTCTTCATTAAAGCCGGAGACCATTTTTCGTAAAGCAGCCTTTTCCTCATCAGTCAGTCCCCTCACATGGGTGATCCCGCTTTCTTCAGACATCATGATGAGCCACTCCACCTCAACATGAATGCGGTACTTTATCAGCCCCCATTCTGAAAAATAGGGCTTGAGGGGATCAATATTTTTACTGTAGCGCCCGTCAAGAGGGGTCAGGGAATTAATAGACATAAATGCCTCCATATCTTGAAAATAAAAATTTCCATTGCTGACAGCTGATCGCTGATTGCTGAAAGCTACATCCAGAATTTGTTTCTTTCTGGATGAACACTAAATATCTGAATAATCTTAAAAAGTAAAGTGAATGAAGGGTAACTAAAAGTGTTGTAAAGATCATGAGGCTTTTGTAATATGCGTCAATTCCAGCAAGATTAATAAACCTTAAGGAGCGGCAAAATGAAAAAGGCAAACATTAGTCATTTAACATTATTATGTTTAATTCTCATATCTTTACTATTTATATCATGCCAGTCTCAGGCACCCGAACAGGTAAAAAAAGAGAACCAGGCCGAACCAGTCCAGTCAATAAAAGGGTTTAAGGCCTTTGATGCAAAGGCAAAAGAGATATTAAGTAAGATGACCCTTGATGAAAAGATAGGCCAGATGACCCAGCCTGAGCAGGACAAGGTGCTCGGTAATGTTGGTGACATGCAGAAATATTTTATCGGCTCTGTCTTAAGCGGCGGCGATTCAGACCCGGCAAAAGATAACAGCCTTATCGAATGGACTAATCTTTATGACAGGGTGCAGGAAGAGGCATTAAAGACAAGGCTCAAGATACCTGCCCTTTACGGGATAGATGCTGTTCACGGTCACAGCAATGTGCTTGGCGCTGTCATATTTCCCCATAACATAGCCCTGGGCTGCACCCGTGACCCTGAGCTTGTGGAAAGGATCGGCAGGATAACAGCAAAAGAGATGCGTGCCACCGGCATACACTGGACATTTGCCCCTGCTGTAACAGTGCCCCAGGACATAAGGTGGGGCCGCACATATGAGGGCTTTTCAGAAGACCCTGAAATAGTCAAGGCGCTTGGAAAGGCTATGGTAAAGGGGCTTCAGGGCACAGACCTCTCTGATCCTCTTTCTGTTCTTGCCTGCGCCAAGCATTACATCGGTGATGGCGGCACAGAGGCAACAAAGAGGCCAAGGCCCGGTTTCCCTGGAGGAGATATAGTCCGCATGTGGCTTGATCAGGGGGATACAAAGGTGGATGAGGCCACGTTACGCCGTATTCATCTGCCTGGTTATATAGCAGCCATTGAGGCGGGTGTGGGAACTATTATGCCCTCATACAGCACATGGAACGGGGAGCGTTGTTCAGGCAGCAAAAGGCTCTTGACCGAGATACTCAAGGAGGAGCTGGGGTTTGATGGCTTTCTGATATCAGACTATAATGCTATACGCCAGATAAACCCAATGAACCTGAAGGAATCCATCATGATATCAATTAATGCAGGTATGGACATGGCCATGGAACCGGGCGGTTATCGTGAATTTTTTGACACGCTCAAGGCCCTTGTCGAAGAGGGAAAGGTGCCTATGTCCCGTATAGATGATGCTGTTACCCGTATCCTGAGGGTAAAGCTTGCAATGGGGCTTATGGATGAAACAAGGAACCATAAGGCTGACAGGTCGCTGCATAACCAATTCGGTTCACCTGAACACCGTGCTGTTGCAAGGGAGGCGGTGCGTAAATCCTTAGTGCTTTTAAAAAATGATAACAAGGCGCTCCCCATCTCTAAAACAAGCGCAAGGATTCATGTTGCAGGTAAAAGCGCAGATAATATAGGCAACCAGTGCGGCGGATGGACCATCCGATGGCAGGGACAGACAGGGGAGGTTACACCCGGCGGCACAACAGTGCTTTCTGCCGTTAAGCAGGCGGTCTCGAAGGAGACAGAGGTGACATACTCCCTTGATGGAACAGGCGCAGAGGGCGCATCCCTTGGTATTGCTGTCGTTGGTGAACTGCCTTATGCAGAGGGCATTGGCGATAAAGAAGACCTTTCACTTGATGTAGAGGATGTTGCAGCCATAAACAACCTTAAAAAGGCAGGTATACCTGTGGTGGTGATTGTTATCTCAGGCAGGCCGATGATAATTAATGATATACTCCCGCAGGCGGATGCGATTATAGCGGCGTTTTTACCAGGCACAGAGGGTCTGGGGATTACAGATGTGCTGTTCGGCGACTATAGCCCCACAGGAAAACTCTCTTTCTCATGGCCAAGGTCAAATGCGGAGCTTCCAATGAATATCAATATGCCTGAAGAAAGATATAACCCCTTGTTCCCGGTAGGATATGGGCTGAGTTATTAGACAGCTATTAAATTATTATTTGAAACAGCCAGTGCACAGTCTGTCATCGCCAAAGCTATAGCAAGGCAAACTCACTCTGCCCTGGCTGTTTGCCTTGTCAGGCCCTGATTCAGGAAACAATGCATAATAATTTCTGCTGCACATCTCCTGATGCAGAGAGACTTTCTGTCCTGAAGCAGGATGTATTAATCTTTTAAAGGCTGTGAAAGGCCTTTTGCCTGGACAAGGCCTGTGATCAGATAGACAATAATAGCGGCAAGGATAAGATATCCGAACATCTGGGCACTTTTTGTCTTGAAGATGAGCGAGATTGTGACAATGATTGCTGCGCTGATCACAAAGAAGAGGGGCCTTGGTATCTTCTTGATGATGACCCTCCCGAAATGGGCAAACCGGATATGGCTCACCATAAGGATAATGGAGATGGATGTGATCGCCCACAAAATTGGGGGTGTCGCTACAAGTGATGCCCCCAGTACGATCATAGCCCCGGCAGGGCTTGGAAGCCCGTTAAATATACCGGCGGGGATATCAGTCCGGTTTTTATCCTTTTTAACGAAACGGATAAGACGGAAGGCAACACTAAAGATATAAACCACTCCAATAATATAGGCGAGAAACCCGCCTCTTTGTATAACAACATACGCAGGCGCCAGACCAAAGCTGACAAAATCTGCAATATCATCCATGTAGGGGCCAAACTTTGTGCCGCCATGCTTCAAGGCCATGCGCCCGTCAAACAGGTCAAATAGCTGCCCTGCAATAATAACGCAGATGGCCCATGCAAAATGGTGGTGATATGTCAAGACAAGGCTTATCACCCCGCATATAAAATTGAGCCCGGAGAGTATATCCGCATAGAGCCGGTTGGGTATAAACTTGAAGAGGACTGATGCTACAGAAAGGGCAATACATGCCATGAGGATGCTGTCAGTTATGTTCAGGAGTTCAGGGTTTTTATCCAGCAGGGCGCACAGGATGACAAGGGCAAAGCAGATAATGGCCTTTATCTTTCCGAAATTATTCGCTGCGCCTGAAACCTTTAGCCAGCTTAGCACCTTCCTTGCAAAGAACTGTCCTGCAAATTCAATTATTGTGAGTATAAGAACCAGTTTCCATGAAAGGATGCCTGTAAATGCAAAACCTATTAGTGGCGGCAGATAGGTCAGTTTGTCGCACATGGGGTCAAGCCATTCTCCCCAGACTGACCCCAGGTTACATCCCCTTGCCACAACACCGTCCACACCATCCAGTATTGCTGCAAAGGTAAATATAAATATGGCAATGGCCTGATACGGGGTAACAAAATAGAGCGCAAAACCAAGCAATGCCATGGCTGCCCGCCAGTAGCAGATGGAATTGGGGTGGAGCAGCCACTGATGCGACATGATATATTCACGCATTGCAGCGCTTTTTTTTACGGCCCTTGAAAACCAGATAAAAAAAATGGTCCCTATTGCCGCAGAAATTGCAATAACCCATAATGTTTCCATTTTATCTTCTCAACTTAAAAAGCATTTAGCTTTTAAATAGCTGGCCAGGGCCAGCATGATTTATTATCCTGATTCAAAACCTTCATAAATAGATATTATTGAGGCTCTATATCACATTTTAAGATACTAAAAAACATATAATGCTCATATCATAAAGGGGCAGTAACTCCTCTTTTCTGAGGTGCTGACATCTACTTGAGCCTAAGCTCAAATGAGCTTACAGGCAGCCCATTCATTGCCTTGAGTTCACACTCTCCGCCATCAGACCAGCAGTACCTTACTGTTTCTGCTTCAGAAAGGGTATCCAGGCTTATCTGTATTTTACTTCCTTTTTGGAGTGCCTTGGTAAAAACACATGGCTTCCCGCCTGCACACAGGCTGAAACCAGCAACCTCTTTTTCTGCTGCATCAAAGTATAATGGGGGTGTAAATTCAAGTGTGGCATAATCCTGATTTATATCTGCCACATTCGGGACTACTCCATCAGCCGCCCCTTTTCCATTAATAGCCTGTGCCACCCTTGCAGCGCGCAGGCCCACTACCCATTTCCTTTTAGGGTGTATATCAGCATCATCCCCAACATCATGAGTTACAGTGAGTCCCACAAGGTCATCATTAAGGGCGACCTGCTGCTGTATATTGCGAATATTTGCCCAGCCTGACTCAACCGGGCTTGTAGCAACCGCCCCATAATTGGGGAGCTGTACAATGATAAACTTTAGTCTCTGCCCAAACAGGGTGCGCCAGTCATTAACAAGCGATGTTAAAAGCTCCCTATATGTATGGCTTGTCTCTGCATTGGATTCGCCCTGATACCATATTACACCTTCAGGAGTAAAAGGCTTTATGGGTGATATCATGGCATTATACATGCCTGTTATGCCTGATACGCTTTCCCACGGGCTTCTGGGTGGCAGACCTGTTTCACGGGGTATAAACCTGTAATACCAGTCA
Organism: uncultured Desulfatiglans sp.; assembly: GCA_964460435.1. Taxonomy (GTDB): domain Bacteria; phylum Desulfobacterota; class DSM-4660; order Desulfatiglandales; family HGW-15; genus JAAZBV01. The sequence goes on along the minus strand of CAYWRH010000004.1, from coordinate 42,024 downwards.
GCGCCAAGGGGCAAAAACTGGCCTCCTTCAAATCTTAATCCGACCTCCCTGGCAGGCCCAGTCATGCCGCCAGCGCCCCATGTATTGAGGACATTCACGGTTATCTGGTTGATCCCCTTTTTAAGCATGCCCGGTTCAAGGGGGTACTCACGCCTGGTTCCGTATCCAAACGAGTTATTAACAAATTTCCCGTTTATCCATGTGGAGTCCACCTCATCTATATTACCCAGAACAAATGTGGCCTTTTTAGCTGCAAGGGCTGAATCAAGCTCAAAACTTCTTGAAAACCAGAGCATCCCGTGATGATTTTTAAGGCGCTCATCCGGGTAACTCTTCCAGTCCTGTAATGGCGCGGGTTTCCACTCTGCATCTTTATCAAGCAGCCCCCTTTCCCATACACTGCCCTGATCTGAGCTTTTTTGCCACCATTCCATCCAGCCCCTTGCGAATGCAAGTTCCGCCTCTCTTTTATTCTTTCTGTACTGCCTCAGCTGAACAACCTTGTTTTCATACTCCTTTATTCTCTCAAGATTCTGCTCGCTTATCCATGCCTCAATAGCAGAACCTCCCCAGGAGGCATTAATCAGCCCAAGTGGAATGCCATCCTCTTCAATCATCTCACGGGCAAAGAAATAACACACAGCAGAAAAACCCTTTACGCTTTCATCCGTAGCGGTCTGCCATGAGACCGGGTCAGAAAATTCTTCCTGTGGGTTTATCTCTGCGCGCATGGGGACTGTAAAGAGCCGGATAAAAGGATGTCCCTGATTATATGCAGCAGGCTGATCAATAGAGCCCGCTACAGGGTAGGCCATGTTGGACTGCCCTGAGCATAGCCAGACATTGCCAGCAAGCACGTTTTCAAGCACAGTCTCAGCGCCGCTATTGTTCGAAAGCCTTATCCTGTAAGGGCCTCCAGCAGGCAGTGGAGCGATCTCTTTCCTCCATTCCCCTTTTTCGTCGCTCTTTATGCCGTCGTATTTTCTTCCATTAATCTCAAGCGCAAGTGAAGCATCCGGCGATGCATACCCGCTTAAGATAATGGGTCTGTCACAGGGTAAAACCATGTTGCTCCCGAATATCTTCCTGAATTCGGGTTGACCCGCATGCAGATTCACAGAAATAAAGATAACCAATATAACAATAAGCATGCCATGCCTTAATGATGAATATGCCCCTGTTCTGTTATTTACCCGTGTCATAGTCAGCCTGCCTCTCAAGCTTCTTTACCGGCTCATAAAAGCCTGACCATAAAAATTCCCCCTGCCCCTTCCACTCCTCTTCATATTCCCTAATGGCCTCCTTTGCTGCATCACTCGTAAGGAACGCCTCCAGGTCCGCCTTTGTGTCAAATTCATAAATAACCAGGTATTGAGGGCATGAATCAGGGTTCTGCATACCCTGGTAAAACCTGTTTCTTACCACCTTCTTAAGACCGGGGAACCCGAAAAAGGTCGTTACATGCCGGTCATACCATTTATCATAATCCTCTTCTCTTCCGGGATTTGGCCTTGAAGCTACAATGCACAGGTATCTCGCATTACTCATATCTCACTTCCTCCTTGCCATGATTAAGTAAAATAGTTCGTTCAGTAACACCCTCTGACATGATGAGGGTATGCCTTTCAGGGATGACATATACTTGATATCAAATTCCATAAGTCATAGGCAAATGATTTAAATTATTAAGAGAGCGGCGCCATTAAAAAACTCAAAATTAAAGGATATAAGGCGCTATTGGTTTACCCGGAACATACCCTCTGTGATATTTACTAAGGCAAAGAGGATATTATTTATCCCGGATTATGTGCCTTGCCTGGTGTAAAAGTCCTTCAGAGGCAGTAAGTCCAAGCTTCTTAAATGCCCTGAGATTAAGCCAAAGGTAGTTTTCGGGCGTAACAAGAGGGATAGTGCCGGCTGGAATACCGCTGAAGATCTTATGCGCCAGAGGGGCAGCAAGCCTGCCCATCTCTGCACTGTCAGGTATAAACGAGAAGATCGCCCCCTGATCCAGTGTAAATGGGACTCCGCCGCCAGCAGGAATATTGTATTTATCCCCGCTTTTCCGGTCATGGATAACGCACCCCGGTTATGTTTCCTAAAGGTATGGTTCACACTCTCAATGGGAAGATTCCCCTCCACTCCGCACATGGCAAATACCACGGGTATATCTGTTCCTTTAGTATTATTATAGGCTATGACTGTTGCCTCTGTGGGAAAGGTAAAGATCAGGTCAACCTTGTCCTTGACAAACTTCTGTACAGCAGCCTTCTGCCCTTCCGGGTCAAAATCCTTTACCTGAGGATCATACACAATATTCTTGCCTTCAATATAGCCCAGCTCACTCATCCCGGCCTTAAAACAGACGCAAAGAATTAGCTGACATCTGATCGCTAACAGCTTAAAGCATCATCCAGAAGTTGTCTCATTCTGGATAAAGGCTTATTATTTCTTTTTCGCCTCCTGTACAATTTTCTGGAGTTCAGGAAGCAGGCCCTGAACTATGTTCTGAGCAACCTGCATGCTTTTCTGCATAACCTGGGGCTGCTTTTGAAGCATGCTCTTACCCTCAGGTGTTTTATAAAAATCGGATATGGCCTTTAGCTCCTCAACTGTGTAAACAGATATAAAGATATCAATAAATTGAGGCTCAATTTTTTTCATATCAAATGCCTCTAGCATTTTCGCCTGGACCTTTTCCTGGAGCGCCATTGCCTTTTCTTTTTCACTCTCAGATATGCCTGCCTGGGCCATCATTTGCCCCTGCATCTGTTTTATCTGCGTCATCACCTGATCAATGATTTTATTGACATCTGTCAGCTCTATTATCTCTTTTGCATATTCTTCTTTGCTTTTATTTTCTACCTTAACTGTTTTGGCACTGCATGCTGAAATTGAAATCGCCAACATCAAACAACAAATAGATACAACTATTCTTGACCTCATCTTTTCCTCCTGAAAAAAATATTAATAAATAATACCAAAGCCTGATGTGTAAAACCTGGTAAGTCTGAAAAAACATTAACATGAATCTGAAGATAGCGATATGGATAGCATGTTTTTTATGCTGATACAACCCTTTAAATCATTTATCAGGATCAGGATTCCGGTACCTTCTTAAGCTATATGCCTTTATTTTTTAATATATCTATCGAATAAAATATCTTCTACATTTCGTCTTGAGTCGATAACAGACAAAACGAATACAACTGTATCGGATATCCTGTAAATTACCCGCCAGGGAGCAATAACTATTTCACGGTAAGTGTGTATCCCCTGCTCTTTTAGTTCTGGTACTATTCGACCAGGCTCAGGCATAGTATAGAGTGCTGCCGCTTTTTGCTTGATTTTTTGCAGGATTCTTGAGGCGTTTTCCGGGTTATCGACGGCTATATAATCAATGATTTGTATTAAATCCTGTTGAGCTGTTTCCGCCCATGCAACATGGTATTTCCGGACCATTATTTGTTTACCTTTAACCTCTCCTCAATATGTTTCAAAACATCCTCCTGAGGTTTAACCCGGCCATCTTTTATATTTGCTTCGCCTTCAGATAGAAGTTTTAAAATGCCAATAGCATTCCGCATATTTTCATAGCTTTTTGGATCCTGTAAAACAGCCCTTGGTTCACCATTCTGAGTAATAATAACAGGCCGCTGGGTTTCATTAATTTGATTAAGCAGGTCGGCTGCCCTTGACTTTAAATAGGTTACCGGTTTGATATCACTTGTAATATTCATTATTACACCTCCAGGCCGTAAATAGTACCATATTCGGACCGGTTGTCAAACCATGTTTTGAATGAGTCATGCAATTTGTGTTAAGAGAGGCGACACAACAAGATTGTTTTAAAAGATGTCGGGTTAAAAACCCGACTTTAAAGCATAATGATCTTATGTCAAGGTTGATTCTATCTCTCTCTGCCTTCCCGAATTATATCTACGATTTCTTTGGTTGAGACCTTAGCCTTAATGGTCGGGACATCTAGTGGAGACCTTGCAATTTTTTCAGGAATCAACGCAAATGTTCTGCGGCCTTTCCTTTGAATTAGTACTTTGCCTGCATTGTTATTCATATCGTACCTCCAATAAATAATTTACATTTATCAATAAGCCGAAATCTTTGTCAACTATTGAAATGTTGGTTTGCCCTGCATGAATCAGAGATTCTTAGACTTTTTCTCAATCTGCATAAGTAACGCACTCTATAGTTAGAGTGTGGGTTATGTTAAGCGAAGCAACACAACATTGTTCCAGTATAAGCTTCATCTCCTTTTTCGGTCATTTTGAAAGATGTCTTCATGCATTGTTAAAAGCTCTTTAAAAGATTTCGGTCATAATTGTTCCCTCGCATATCTTTGTCACAGGGCCAGTCATTGTGGCAAAGAATCCGTTGTGGAACTCAATGTGGATTTTACCTCCCGGCATGTGGACGGTTATATCATTATCGCAAAGACCAAGTCTATGAGCCACTGCAGCCGCGGCTGTGCTGCTGCTACCGAAAGAAAGAGTGTATCCTGCTCCCCGTTCCCAAATCTCGATCTGTATGTTGTTTCTATCCATAACCTTCATGAATTGGACATTCGTACGATTTGGGAAAACAGGATAGACTTCAAGCATAGGACCATAATGGCGGGCCTCTTCAGGTGTTGGTTTTTCAGAGAGGACAATACAATGCAGGTTACCTACTGATAATTAGATAAAATGAGGTCTTCACCTTTTCAACAATTTTCAAAGCTTCTCCGCAGATACCCGGTTCAGGCATGGCGTCAGGTAATGCCGAATAAACAGGATATTTGGATGGGATATATATTGAATCCAGCAGATCCTGTTCATCGTCATTGATGTCAACTGATATACCATTGACTGAAAGCAGACCAACCAATTCCCTTATACTGTGAGTCCTTTTGAGCGTTATATTTTTCTCAATTAGTATAGCCTTCAGATATTTCTCTACAGCCTGTTGAACGTTTTGCAGTGATGCATTCAGATGTCCATGTTTTAAGGTAAGTATGGCAACATCGAAATTTTCATCTGCATAGGTTATCCAGGTCAGGGTCTCATCTTTCATAAAGAACCTCGCCATTTTCTATTTCTTTTAAGAAACTGGCATTTTCTGGATTTTTGCAAATAGGCACTACATCTATTGGTATCTTGTTGGCAACTGCTCTCAGTTTTTTCCGGTATTTCATTGCAAGAGGATAGTAACTCTCATCTGAGTCCTGAAAAACAGCAATGTCCAAGTCATTGGGTTCATCCGAAAAAAGAAATGATCCAAAGATAACAACCTTCCGGATTTCGGGAAAATCTATTAGCTGCTCAACTATCTCTTTTTTGAGTCTTTCCTTTGCAGCACCTTTGATATTCATTGCTTCTCCTGAATAACATTAGACAATTTGTTGTTGTATTAAGAATAATTCATTAAGAGTATATTGGTCAAGGAGATTAAATATTGTACATAAAACCGTGTAGGTTAAATTAAGTGAAGTAACACAACGACATTCTAATCATTTTTTCTTTCTTTAAGTATCCTCAGATTTCCAAGGACAATTTTATCATTGGGGTCAATAGTAAGCGCCTGATTAAGGTACTTTTCTGCCAAGGCGAGTTTATTGTTTGCCAAATACAGAACCCCCAGATTTGCATATCCATATATTACATCCGGGTATTCTTTAATCATAGCTTCCGCAACGGTTTTTAGGGCATTGTCTGCCTCTTCCTTTTCTGCATTAAAAAAGTTGATTCACTCTTTCCTGTACATTCTCCAGCATGAATTTCTTCGGGTCATCATCCATTGTATTTATTGTGCCCCATTTCCACTGGTTATCAATAGCTTTTGAGACTCTTAATATCTCAACCAACTGCGTTCCCACGATATCCCAACGATTTATTAAAGAGGCAATGTGCACAATCCCGAAATAGATATCCAGACGATTATTGAAAGAAGAAAGGGCCTTTTGTGTTTCTGAAATCCCTTTCAGGATAAGCTCAATATCTTGGTTTGGACGGTTTCCTAAAAAGCCAACTACCTCTCCGGTATCCTTGTCTTCAAGTGCAAAATCACCTTTTTGCGGTGTTTCCTTTGCAACAACAATTTGTTCTTTATTTCCCTTTGCATATGAATAATTCAGGAGAATGACATAATACTCAGGATCTTTTAAGAATGCTGCTTTTTTCTATTTCAGGAAATTTTCAACAGGGCCAAAATCACTGGCATTAACCTTATCCATTATATTTTGAAATTCGTTCATATCCATTGCGGATAAAACCGGAGAAAACAGGATCAAAATAACCAGGACTAATTTAGTTAACATGTATCATTCCTACATCAGGATGTAGGTTGTGTTAAGAGAAGCAACACAACCTATTCCTTCTACTACCCAATCAACACAAACCCGGAATATTTTGGATCAAGGTCATCTGTGCTGATCATGGCATATTCATCTGCAAACTCATCCCAGATATTACCCAGACTTTCTTTCAGGGTATCAACCACCTTTTGGTCTGTAAGCTTAGAGATTCCGATAAGCCCTTTTATAAACTCCTCCCTCTGACCAGTCATAAAATATGGAGGGGTTGTTTCCCCTTTTCTTAGCGTGTTAAATACCTCTTTTGCCTCTTCAAGGGTGAGTTTCTTTAACGCTGGTTCAAGGTTGCATATCCTCCTTAGCCAGAAGGTAAAGAGAACCTTATAGAATGTGATATCCTCCTCATCCTTTATAAGCTCTTCCATCTCATGGTGCGGGATCACAGCGCCTAATAGTTTATCCAGGGCCATCATGCCTTCAATGATCTCCCCTGTCTTTCTGATCTCTTCAAGGGAGGAAAAATCCCTGTATGGCGCATGTTCCGATTTTTCACTGTAATAAAGAGGTTTTACCTGTAAGATGCCCTTAAGGAGCCCCTCCCTTTCTTCTCCCCAGAATGCATTATCAAGCCCTACCCAGTCAAACCACGATGCCTTTATCCACTTTTCAGCCTTCCACCTGAGTTCAAGCCCCTGGCTGAACCCTGCCCTGAAAAGTGTAATAAGGGGGTGATTTTTTATAAAGTCCAGGGCAACGCCAATATCTCCTCCTGAAAGCCTTTCAAGCCCGGTATTTATATATCCCCCTGCCTTTTTACAGATTCGTAACAGGTCATCAGCGCTCTCAAACCTTACGCCATCAGCAGAAAAGATCTGGCTGCAAAGGCCTGAAAACTCAAGCCTGAGCCTTTCAAGAAGCAGGTAATCGTTTATGTTTGCTACAGCCATTGAAAAGAGGTTTTGCTCCTGCAGCGCCATAAACGGGGTTATGGGCACAAGGGCTTTAGTCTCTTCATCAGGCGTATAGAGTATATAATCTGATGAATCCTTGTTTAGTTTGGATACATCCTGGTATGCATATACTGAGACCGCCTCTTCAAAGGGCAGATACCCCTCTTCTGCCAGCCTGACGCCCTTTTGTCTGTATAGCTCCTCCTCCATCTCTGCCGGGATTGCTCCCTGCAAACCTAAAAGAAGGGCCTGGAATTTATTGTGATCAGTAAGGGCAAGGTGCCTTAAAAGCTGCTCAATATCCTCTGCGTTTTCCCTGTCAGCTATGCCAATATAATAGAGATTGTCAAAGGTGATAAACCCCTCCGGCGGCATAAAGTCATCATCTTCCTTAATCCTGATATCAACAATGCCTGAAAAAAAGAAATGATTAAGCAGATCCCCCTCTTCACTGTAGAGGAATCTGACAAGCCTTTCAGGGTCAGATTTCAAAAGCCTGTTAAGCCATTTAAAGGTGTTAACCTTGTTCATCCTGTCTCTTTCCCAGGTCTCCATGTCCAGAAGATACTGCCACTGCTCCTCGGATGCGAGTGAGAGGAGGGGGAAGGCGTCATCCTCCCCCACCTTTTTTATGAGCCAGAAGAAATCAATCTTTGTCATGTTTTGAACAAGCTCAAGGGCATTTTCATGGTCAAGCACCATATTCAGGGCATTGCTGCCCGATAGCTGCGCCAGTTTGCCCACTAATTCACGGCTTTCTAACGCTATATCCCTTTTCCCCTCTAAATTTACTGTCTTGCCTACTTTGTTTTCCATCTAATAAAACCTGCCTGGATTAGTACATTAATTGATTGTCATTACTTGACTTGGAGTATGAATAAACTATATGGTATATTACATTATATCAATTGTTTATATTAAACAAGTCTGTTGAATATAAAGTTCAGGCCATACCCTGTTTGATGGAGTAAAAGGTGATAGATTTTATAATAAAAGGCGGCATTGTAATGTATCCCATAATCCTGTGCTCAATTATTGCGCTCGGGATCTTTATTGAGAGGCTATGGATTCTCAGGAAAAAGGCGGTTATTCCGGCAGACCTTGTCTCCTTTGTAGAGGACAGGCTTAAAAAAAGGAATATACCGGCTGCACTTGATATCTGTGAAAAGAGCGATTCATCCATTGCAAAGATATTTCTTGCAGGTCTTAAGAACAGCAGCAAGGGCATGTGGCTTGTAAAGGAGGCCATTGAAGAGCGTGGCAGCCGTGAAAGCGTTATTCTTGAAAAGAATGTGGGCATGCTTTCAACCATTGCAAACCTCTCTCCGCTTTTGGGGCTCTTAGGCACTGTATCGGGCATGATCAAGACCTTCAAGGTGGTTTCACAGGGGAGTGGCAATCCGGCCCTTCTTGCAGGCGGGATCGCAGAGGCCCTTATAACCACCGCGGCTGGCCTTTGTGTGGCCATACCGGTGCTGGTGGCATACAGGTATCTGAAAAACAGGACCGAAACCCTCATATTTGAGATGGAAGAAAGCTCCATCAGGATGATAGAGATAATGGAAAACGCAGCCACAAAGGATTAACAGGGGCCTAAAAAGCATGAAATTCAGAAAAACAAAGGATGACGAGGCAAACATAGGCATTGCGCCCCTTGTGGATATTGTGTTCCTGCTCCTTATCTTTTTCATGGTTACCTCACACTACGATATTGCGGCAGGTGTGCAGATCAAGCTCCCCAAAATTACTAAAAAGGCGCAAGACCCTGATGCGGAAAACAGGGTTATCATTACAGTAGACAAGGATGCAGCCATCTATATTGAGGGAGAAAAGATCGATATCAGCGCCCTTGAACAGAGATTAAATAGAGAGATAAAGGAGAGGGGTGTGCTTGACCTTGTGCTTCAGGCGGATGCGGATGTGAGCCACGGCAATGTGGTTAGAATAATGGATATAGCAAAGAATGCGGGGATAAATTCCATTATAATTGCGGCAAGGTGGCGGTCAAAGGATTTGATGTAAATAAAATAGATTTTTTCACCACAGAGTACACAGAGATCACAGAGACTTATATTGATTTCTCAGTGTCCTCTGTGCTCTCTGTGGTGAATGTTATTTTTTAATTTTGCGAATACATCAGGTTTAATAACCTTTAAAAGTAAAAGGCAACTTTGGAAAGTCCTAAAACAAATTTTTTCAGGGTAATTTTACCGGGCATAATTTTAATCACCCTGGTCGTGTCATGGCTTGCATTCGGTGATCGTGGTTTCAAGTGGGTGTATACCATGGAAAAGGAGCGGCAGGAATACCTTGAGAGGATCAAAAAGCTTGAAGCGGCCAATGAGGAGCTGCGGGTAGAGATAGAGAGGCTAAAGTATGACAGGGACTATATTGAGACGGCAGCAAGGAGAGAGCTTGGCCTTTTAAAGGAAAATGAAGTGATCTACAAATTCAATGAAGAAGAAAAATAATCTTTTCATTACTGTGAGAGGAGACCATGGATATCCCGGAAAGCAGCATCAATGAAATACTTGAGAATTCGCCTTCGCAGGAGACCCTGCATCTGCTAATCCCCCTGCTCAGGGCAAGAGGCAGGAAAAACCTGGCAATAAGGGAGTGCCGCAAGGCTGTTTCCCGCTTCCCCGATGACCTCCATTTTAAAAAGATCCTGGCAGAGATATACCTTGAAGAGGGGCAGATCCTTGATGCAGAGGAAGAGTCTAAAAGGGTCATAGAGGGCATTAAAAGGCTTGCCGAAATATATAAATTACAGGCAGAGATATGCCTGCGTCAGGGGCGAAACGAGGATGCAGCCCTGTTCCTCAACCATTTTCTCCTCTTTTATCCGGATGATAAAGATGCATCTTCAAAGCTTGAGGGGATAGTTCTACCTGAGAAGGCATCTATGCCAGTCCCGGAAGATGCCCCTTCTCTAGAGGCTGTCGACAGGGTTGAGGATTCCGGGATGCAGGAGCTGGAACAGGAGCTGCCCGAGATAATTACAGCCACCCTTGCCAAGGTATATTTTGACCAGGGAAAGCTTCATGAGGCAAGGGATATCTATGAAAAGCTAATTGAGATGAACCCGGATGATGAGGTAGCGGCATCACATTTTAAGGAGATATCAGCCCTTTCGGATATAAATGATGTTGTTGAAGAGACCCCGCCTGTTAATGAGAGGCGCCAAAAAACAGAAAGGATCATATCTGTGCTGGACGCATGGCGCAAAAATATCAGGGAGCTTTCCGGCAGCAGGGCAACTGCAGGATAGTTCAGGCTATAAGAGTATAATAAATGGACATTATGCCTGATTTTTATTTCAAGGCAACCGGCATAGGGAGCGTGCCCTGGATAGATGCCATTAATGCATGCAGGAAAATAAATGACCTGCTGCCCGATATTCCATTCTGGCCCCAGCTTGTAAAACTAAACCCCCTTGAGTCCATGATTGCCCAGTTCACAGAGGGGCTCCCCATTATAAATATCAACAGCAACACAGGGGCAGTAATTCTATCCCCAGACAACAGGGAAAATGGCATAGCTGAGTTCTATAGCCATTATCGTGCCTTTGACCTGGAATATTTTTCAATAGCACCTGACTATGCGCGGGGGCTTTATAGTATGATCGATTTTTTAAAGGAAAATCCCGGCACAGGAGAATATATAAAGGGGCATATAACAGGCCCTGTAACCTTTGCTGCCGCCATAAAGGATAAGGATGGTAAATCTGCACTTTTATACCCTGATATCATTGAGGCATTTACAAAAGGGATTGCCATAAAGGCCCTGTGGCAGGTGAAGGAGCTTGAAAAGCGAGGGAAGCGGCCAATCATCTTCATTGATGAGCCATATCTTTCATGTTTTGGGTCTGAATTTTTACCCATAGGGCGCCATGAGGTGACAGCGATTTTAAGAGAGGTTATAGATTATCTGAGGCAAAGATCAGAGGCTATTATCGGGATACACTGCTGCGGCAACACCGACTGGTCAATGATTATAGATTCAGGGGCTGACATTATTAACCTGGACGCATTTTCATACCAGGATTATCTCTTCCTTTACCCGGACCAGCTTGAACGCTTTATCAGCAGTGGTGGAGCCATTGCCTGGGGCATAGTCCCGACAGGCGATAAAGCAGGCAAGGCTGGTATTGATGAGCTATATTTAAAACTATCATCCGGCCTTAACAGGCTTATGAGCCTCGGGCTTACTAAAGAGGCTGTTTATGCTGCATCTATTCTTACGCCTGCCTGCGGCATGGGTATGATGACAGAAAAGGCCACAGAAGAGGCCCTTGACCTTCTTTCAAAACTTTCTATAAGGATGAGGGCTGCCATGTAGTGCTGTGCTTTTAGGCCTGAAGGGGTTTAGGGTGCAGCTAAAATATTTGTGTTCGGCGCTTCTGAATTGTATAGGCCTACCCGCCCTTCTATGTGCCCGCTTTTCAGTCTTTACTGTTTTTATTTCTTTAGAAATTCCTTTTTATAATCAGCGATGCACACTATTTTATGATCCCCCATCTTTTAAACAGAAGGGTGTAGAATTTTGGTTGTTCGAAATCTGCCTGCATCAGTTTGGTTAAATGGACATACCCAAGCTTGATCTCATCATAGTGTCTTAGCCCTTCCACCAGAATCCTTGCTTTATCTTTTGTGAGCGAGAAAATAATTTTATTTTCATCAGTCAATGCCCGCTCCTGTTCGCCCGGATCAGGGATGGTAATCATATAGCTTTGTTTGCCCTCAATCAGGGGAACCAGGGAATAGATACAGGAGTCTATAGGATCAAATTCAGAGGTCACATGGACCCCCTCCTTGTATTTTATGGCCATCAGGATATTTCTAAGCTGGGCATTGTTGGAATAGATAAAAATCACATCCGGTTCAAATGTGGTATTCTTAAGGGGAGCAGTGACACACCCGATATATTTTCCGGCCTTTAGGCATGGAAATGTCATATTCTTTGCCAGTTCCGGCTTTTCAAGAAAATGGCCTAAAAATTTTGAACCTGTTCCGCCCAGGGCCTCCTTTATTTCCTGGTCTTCATCGAATTGAGGATTATACAAACCCCCTTTTTTGAAAAAGTCGGGCTGTTCAACCAGACCATAACCTATGACCGGCGCATAGCACCAGTGATCTTCTTTCAGCATTGCCACGGTCTTGCCCTCGCGTCGTGTCAGGGAGAATGCCTGACACTGGGCAATATGCTGATTGCGGTCTCTTTTAGGCCTTACAGCTTCTGCTGGAATCTCCTCTTCATTTTGAATCATCTTTACCGCTACAGTGAATGAATCCAGCCTCAAAATATCTTCAATCTCTTTACCGTAACTTCTGTATTTCTTAATTGCAGACATTTCTATTCTCCCTTTATTATAAGGCCTATCCAATCTGACTGTTCCTGGAATAGGGGTATCTTACTCATGCTGTTTTTATATATCAACCTGTTTTACTTTGGAATTGTCTGTATTAACATCATTACAATAGCCAAAATGTAATCAGAAAGGCAGCCAATCCCTGTAGGGCACATTACCCTTCTGGATTAATCATTAAATAGAGCGCCATGACATTGAACCTTTCCGGAGCCGTTAGTTATATGGCCAATAACATAGGCGTGCTCGCCGCATGCCTTAAGGTGAGTGAGGGCATGCTGCACCATTTCAGGCCGCAAGACCAGTGTAAGGCCGACTCCCATATTAAAGGTGCGAAGCATACTGTCAACAGAGGCGTTTGAGGCCTTCCGGATCACCCTGAAGATTTCGGGCACCTGATATTTTTCAAGGTCAATAGTTGCATCCACATTCTTTGGCAATATCCGGTTAAGATTTTCCCTGATCCCGCCGCCTGTGATATGTGCCATGCCCAGAAGATGGCTGAACAGACCCCTGACCGAATTATAGTAGCACCTGTGGGGTTCAAGCACAGCATCAATGAATGTTGTATTGCCGACCGGTTCCTTTGCCAGGGCCGGATTTTTTGCCAACAGATCCCGGATTAAGGTATATCCGTTCGTGTGAGGCCCGGACGAGCCAATTGCAATAACAACATCGCCTGGTCTGATTTTTGAGCCATCAATGATTTTATCACGCTCCACTACACCCACAATGCTTGAGCCAAGTATGTATGTCTTTTCCGGCACAATATCAGGCTGCTCAGTTGTTTCACCACCAGTCAGAACACACCCCTGTGCCTGGCAGGCAGCGGCAATAGCCGCAACCACACGTGTAACAACAGATTTTTCCAGCTTGCCGCAAATAACCAGGTCCTGAACTGCCAGGGGCTCTGCCCCCATGACAATACAGTCATTAATAAGGTGGTTGATCATATCAAAACAGACAGACTCAATCCTGTCATGCTGAAATGCAAGAACCTGTTTGCTCCCGGGTTCCTCTGTTTTAAGCACGAGCACGGGTTCCTGGTATTTTTTTACATCCAGCAGAAAGAGCGAAGAAAATGCCCCGACACGATTAAGGATACGATCATCCTTTCCATCAATAACACTGGCTAACTCTGCCTTTGTGGTGTTTGCCAAGTCTATATTTACTCTATATTCCATTTATAACCCCTAATGTATTCCTCGGCCATAATGAATGATCTCATAATTCTTACAAATTAGGAATGTAAATCCTAATTTGTAAGAATATTTTTATATCATCATCTTGTCTGCTAACAGGCTTTTTTCCGGTATTTTTATTAATGCCAGCCCCCTCCTCCTGACCAAATGTCTGCCACTTACTGTGGCTGCATCCACAAAAAGCGAGGATCAGGAGGATTAAATCTGGGCTGCCTTTTTTTCATTAGTCACCTGCGACTATTAAAACTGTATGTTGAGTCCTGAAGAGATGCTTGTCTCCCTGAAGTCGTTATCATCAACATCATAGTTGTAATCGTTAATATTTGCCCTTAAAAATATCATGCTGTACCTAAAGCCTGATAGAAATTCAGGCCTGTAATAGATGTTCAGGCGGGCAAAACCCTTAAGGGAGTCCTCTCCGCCTTCCTTTTCAAGCTTGTTCTGGCCTATCTTTAAATCAGAAGTGACCTTGATGGCAGGGAATTCTATCCCTGTTCCAAGGGAGTATTCATAGAGTTTATCTGAGAGGTCTGTAAGCTCTTCCCTTGATGTCCATACACCAAGATTCAGATTTGGTTTAAGTATAAAACTGTCATGGTGAAAACGGGCGCTCAGAGAGGTGTTATAGGTGTATTCCACATTTTTCTGCTGAGGGGCAATCTTGTAATCATATGATGTAAAGCCTATATTGCTGTCGCTGTCCAGTATGCCGAACCTGTCCCTGTAGTTCAGGTTCACAATATGATCCGCCCTGGTGGTGCCTATACCACTCTGTTTTGTTATATCCAGTTTATATGAGATATCTGTTGAGGCATACTTTCTACCAAAAATACCCCTTGTTAAAAGGCTCATTTCAGGACGGTAATGGTTATTCGTTACTGCCTCTGTGTTGTCAAGATTGTTCCTGTACCATAAAAAACCTGTTGTCAGGGTATTCTTCTTGTTAAATTTATAACGCCATCTTCCCTTTGCCTTTTCCCTGTCAGATGTGGCAGAGCCAACGATTGTGATGAAATCAGGCGCTATCCTCTCATACTCCAGTGTTACCCTGCTTGGGCCGCCATCACCGATGGCTGTTATCTTATGGGCATACCCCTCCATAGCAAGGTCAGGAACTGAAGGGGAGTAGGAGACAGTTGTATCTGCAAATGATGATTCACCCCTTACAGTAAGACCCGGTATGGGATTATACTCCCAGTCAAGAGTATAGGAGATGATGTCATAGAGTTCGTCAGTAGCAAATACCCTGTCGGAATCCTCCGAGCTTACCACACTGAAACCCGCCTTTAGATTATCAAGAAAGGAATAGCTGACCTTTCCGCCCACTATTTCCCTGTCAAGGGCATCTATCTGATCATCACCAAACCCCTCAAAGTTATCCCACCTAGGAGTTGCATATCCGTAAAGAAAGGTAAATTCAGGAAGGCCTGAGTCCGCCTTGCCAAACCTGTATGATCCGCCCTTTAGAGAGGTGCTGAGGCCATACTGTGAAAGCGCTTCAAAGGTGTCTCCCAGATTAAGGGTATGGATTTTATTGGTCAGCCCTGCCTTCAGGTTTGTCAAAAGAAAGGTCTGTGGGTCTGTGCGTCTGTCATCAGTGAACTGGGCACCGACATTAAAATGATAATCAAAACCATTGAACTCCCCATTTCCGTTTATACCAAGGATATCGAGGTATCGGTATCCTGGGGTCAGGGATGACTGATCCTTTCCTGGGCCTGAAATTTTGTTATAGGTGTAGGCGAAATCGTTTGACACATTGATTTCCGCAAACAGGTATGAAGTGTTGATCAGCAGCAGACAGCCAAGAACCAGGATAAACAACCCTGCGCCAAAGATACTTCTTAAAGGTCTGCATTTCAAATTGCGTTTAAAATCCATTTTATCCTCCCAAAACTATAATTATTATAAAAATATGCTGTTAACTGTATCTTATTAATTTACATACCAGAACCGGCCTTCAGGGGTCCTAGTTATCTTTATTTTATTGTCATCAGTAACTGTTACCTCTTCCATAACGCTTGATTTTTCGGTATGGGTCATGTTTTCCGCATATATCCTCCCTGTGATAAGAAGATCATATGATACCCTGTATGTTTCAGCTCCTGACTTCTCCACCCTCAGGTTGGTGATATCAAGCCTTATCTCATCAAAAACAGTGAACATGTTCCTGAAGTATTCCTCAACATCATAGAGGGTTGTGCCGTCGCCAGCCTCCCACTGATCACTAAGACAGTTCATTAGGCGTGACTCATTTTTCTCTTCATAGGCGGCTTTAAATTGGGCATAAAACCCTTTGACTGCCTCTGTCTTGTCGCCATAATTCTGGAGCCTAGACCTGATCGCATCAATGGCGCTGTAGAATTGTTCAGGAAGTCTCCCTAGCCCATCATTTATAAATTTTATGTCAGTTGCATACTCGCCCCTGTCCAGATTTGCCTTGAACATGGCATAGGATGCTGCTGAGAAATCATCCAGGGGGTCACTGTTCAGGTTGTTTAGGGCCGATTCAATGGCAGCCTTGAGGGTCTCCAGTTCTGAGCGTGAAAGTGTGCCAGAATCAGATGCCCTTTTTATAAGGTCATCCCCGCTCTTTATCCGCTCCTTTAATGGCCCTGTTATACTCGCCCATCTGGCCATAGCCTCCTTTGCTAGTTTCTCATAGTCGTCCAGTTGTTTCTGCGCTGTGACTTCACGATCCTTTAAATAAAGCCCTATGAATTTTTCTCTGAGGGCAATAAAGTCCTTTGCCAGAGGCGCATTAGAAGGGACATTAAGCTCTGCAAACTGGTCTGCCTCACTTTTATAATGCATGCCAACAGGCACAAGGGTCCTGAGTTTCTGCCAGTTATCATTAAAAGTTTTTTCACCAGGCACAAGTGCGTTCACAACACCTGTTGCCTCATCAAGTTTGCTTTTAAGCACAACATGCACCTTTTCGCCAGTGGGTATATTCCCGATAAAAAAATTCTCCTCCTTGATAACAGGCAGCGCTGTTATCTCATTCATGTATCTCTTTACCTCTCTGTCAAGCCACGGTGCAACCCCGCTTAAAAAAGAAGCCAGATTTGTTGCATCAATTATATTCTGCAGACTTGTTATTGCTGCACTCTTTTCCTTCTCTGTCATGTAATGCTGATAAGGTATGAGGGCAACGGTCTTTCCACCTTCCACCATATTGTACCCGAGGTTGAGATTGGGTTTTAATGACTCTGCATCTCCCAATACCCCTGCCTGGATAGCCGTATCCTTGAATCTGATCAGGTTGTTTATTGCCGACTGAAGCCAGGCGGAATCAGATTTGCTGTTATCTATATATTGCATGCACTCATTATCCAGAGCACCTATCTTTTCTCTGTAATCTGATGACATCTTTTCCATGTCACCGAACATCTCCTTGAGCATGTTGAACCGGTCATCCTTCATAAAGGATGGGTCAATATAGGTGTTTATATCTCGCGATGATAGGCTGGCATCAGCTATAAAATCATCCCACTGTTTGGCAAGATAATCCATGCTCTCAACGGTTTGAAATATATTCTGGATATTGCTGTAGGCGCGTTTCAGATTTTCTGTCCTGCTGGAAATCGCATTAACAATTTTACTGACTTCTGTAATAGCCCCTGTAATCATTAGCTGCGATTCAGGGATTGTTGTTCCCTGAAGCCCCACATATGAATAATCGCTGACAACTGATTTTGCATTTTCAATGGCAGTATCAAGTGCTCCGGATTTGAAATTGCGATATGGTTCATCAAATGCTGAAAGCCTTGCATTTAGTGATTGATATTCCTGATAAAGGGGGTTTAGTTCATTTATTATATATGCCTTTGTCTGGTTCATCCATTCTGTTGTTTCATTTCTGGTTAACCCCGCCATCATAATAATAGTGGCGGCTGCCTCATTAGCCATCTCTCTTGCCTGTGTCCAGGCAATATTCAGGGCCTGAAGCCTGTCCAGTGATGGCTTAAGAGCATCGCTCATCTCCCTTGCCTGTTTCATAAGTGCCTGGCCCCTCTCCCTTCGGGCCTTTGCCTGTTCAGGGGTTTCACCAGTGACATATTCTCCCTGCTCGTTTCTGCCAAAGGCAAGGTTATTTCCTTCCTTAAAAATTTTTTCTATAGCAGCACTCTGGGTATTGATTGATGCATTTAATGAAGTTATTTCATCCGGCATCTTCACTTCGGCTATCTTTTTGCCTAGATAGCTTTTATACCCCTGTATTGTATCCTCCTCTCTTGGTATGCCCCCGCCACGGCCTGCTGCGCCCTGGTAATCTTCCCTTGCCCATGCCTTTTCTATCTCTTCTGCCTTTGGCGCTCTTCCGCCCGGGAGAGGTGTGTTCTTATTATCAAGGGGGTGGACAAAATTGCCTGTCTCAAGCATCTTCAGATAATTATCTTTGATGATAGAAACATCTTTAACGCCTCCCCATTCAAAAGGTTTTAGAAATTCCCCGAACTTTGTCTTGAACATCTCTACAGGGTCTATTGCTTGCAGGTTTTCAGGCACCTCT
This sequence comes from uncultured Desulfatiglans sp., assembly GCA_964460435.1. GTDB lineage: Bacteria > Desulfobacterota > DSM-4660 > Desulfatiglandales > HGW-15 > JAAZBV01. Next base: position 23,681 of record CAYWRH010000004.1, on the reverse strand, counting down.
ATATTTTCAGGCGGCCTTGGCTTTTCCAGTTTTGCCTTTAATTCACCTACAAGGGCGTTAAACCCGGCCTCTGCCTTTACATAAGCCTCCTTGAGTTTTGTAAATGCCCCATTCCTTCTTTCTGCAACCGGCCCCCTTTCAGGTATCCAGGCAATAACATCCTTTACATAATCTGCGATCATCTTCAGGTGCACCTGAAGCTCTTCAACATCCTTTTCCTTTATAGCCTTATCGATCTTTTCATTGCTGTCCCTGAGATACACCTCTACAACGCCAAGCATGGTGATGGCCTTGTCCATCCTTTCTATAGCCTGCTCCATGCTTCCGCCGGTACTCTGTTTAATGCGGTCGGCAAGTTTTTTTAGCTCCTGACGTGCAATGGTCTGCTGCTCCCTTACCTTTTCCGCCTTGTTTAACCATGACACAAGACCGGTAATATAGGATTTGAGAGATGAATAATCTTTTTGTAAATTGGTTTTTGCCTGCTCTTCTATTGTTGCAGATGCACTCTTGTCAGAAAAAGGGGCAGATGCATATGCCGCTATTGAATCAAAATAACCAGGTTCGGGGAATTCCTGATTGAGCTGCTCTGTGACATATGCCTTGAATAAGACCCTGAATCCCTGGTCATTCAGCACCCTTTTCCAGACCTTTTCCACATTTTCAGGTGTAGGGGGGAAGGGGTCGCCCTGACCCAGTGTGGTTCTAGATTTGTCACGGATCATAAGCTCAATGGAGCCGTAAAGGCTCTCAAGCTGCCTTGAGGTTGTCTCTGCTGCAAGGGCCTTGGATGATTCATACCATACCTGAAAGGCTACAACAGCAGCAGTAACATAGGCGGTTGAGGTGACACCGATTGACTTCAGGACCGCGCCCCCTGATTCAGAACCAGCAATCTTGCCAAGAACAAATATTGCGGTTGATACTTTTGCATCATCATACTGTTCAGCATATAGTTTGCCGCCAATATCAAGGACTGAAGTCAGATCCCCTATTGCATCTGCTATCCTTTTCAGGCTGTCACGCACATATTGCTGAGTGGCAAGCTGCTTTGCGACCTCTCCACCCTTCCATGCCTCATTCTTGAATGCCTCTCCTCCGCCCTCAGCGGCTGCACTAAGGATTTCACCATAAATGGCAGGAATGCCATTCGTGGCGAGCTGATCCAGAAAGGGTACACCGTGGCTCTCCTTTGCAATATCGTATGCACCAGCAAAAACCCCTCCTGTTGACCTCTCATTGGGATTTTCATCCTGCGCATAAAGACCTTGAGGCGCAATAATTACAAGGATCAGGCAGAAAAGAGACGAATATACAAGAATCTTGTTTCTTAACAGATGCATAGGTATTAACCTCACAAAACCCTGCAAATAAAGGCAGGGTTTTGTTTATTAATTTTTTTAGATATTATCCCAGATAGCCACATTGCTGGGTTCGCTTGCCTTGCCCTCTTTTTCAAGCCTTACCCTGTAATAGAGGATAACTGCCTCCTGTGCTATTGCATCTGTTGTAAGCTGGATCTGCGAATAGGCGTCTCCTGGCCTGCGTGCCACCTCTTCCCATGGGCCATTAGCGTTATATGCCTCTTCTATTACAAACTCATAATCAGCAAGGGCATCCATTGTAAGCACAGTATCAAAGGCAAACTGGACATAATGGTGTTTCGTTCCGCCAACTACCCGGAAGTTGGTGGGTGCGGGTATGCCTGCTCCACCAATATCATCTTCACCATTAAGCTGGTCCACTGCCTGGAAAAAGGGCTTAACCTCCACATTCCCCTGTCCATCCACAGTAATGGTCGGTTCATCTGATGATCCCTGGATAACTCCTGTTGCGACATTGCCCGCATCACTTAAACCGAATATAAGTGGGTACTTCATGGCCTTTACCTTAAGCCCGCTTCCTTCGGGAACAAATGCAAACTCGGTCATGCCCCTGTCCCTGTAAGACTGCCCGCTCTTTGTGCCAAATAGAAAACGGTTATATGTAATGGTTACAACAACACCGCCCTTTGCACCGGATGCCATGCTGGTAAGGGTAAATCTCAGATCAATGTTGTCAAAGAGGCTAAAATCCTTCCTTATTGCCCTGTCAAGGATGGTAAAATCACCGGCAAAATCATCGCTTACAAGCTCCATAAAGGCCGCGGGGTTTTCAGCCATGTATGCTTCTGTGAGTTTATTCAGGGCCTCAATAACAGCAGCCCTCATATCCTGCTCTGAAACTGTCACAAATTTTCTTGTCTCTTCAAAGTCGTTGGCCTTACCACTGGTGTTTAGCGCCTTTACATAAAGCTCATATTTTTTACCTGTTTCAGGCTTGTATTTATATACAAATGCCCCATCCCTTGAGAGCTCTGCCTTTTGCCATGATTCCTTTCCGTCTGTGCTTATCTGTACAGAACCGATGCTTCCCTGCTTCACAGAGGCCTTTCCCCTGATCACAATATTGCCTTCATCAAGATATTGCCTGTAAAGGGTTATCTCATCGCCCCCCTCATCATAGGAGATATTATTGATATAAAGGTAAGAGATTGTGATTTCGTCCTGGCTCTGCCCGAATATCCACCACTTTGCATGGACATGGGTTGATACCAGAAAAAAAATGATTGTAAAGACTGCCAACAATTTGAATTTATTCATTTTTATCACTCCTTTTATTAGAACCTTGTTAAATACAAAGATTTCTTCTTTCCATATGACTATCGGAATACCCATTTAAAGTAGCCAAATATAAACATAAACATCTATTGCTTCAAGCTTAAAAATAATTAAAATCGGGTAGGCATATTAAGAAAAAACACTAATTTTTTTATCTTAACTGATTTTTTATTCGGGCTATATCTTTCTCCTGGGGTTTAAAGGGGAAATTTCTTATTTCAGGCCCAGGGCGGGAGTTGGCATAGGGTCTGTTGCAGGCCACCTCGTTATCATAGCCGGTGCACCCGCTTGTACGGAAGGGTTCACCCGTGTTAATTACCTTATCCATATCAGTTGATGATAACCCGAATTCTACTATTCTCCCCGCAGCATCAAACCTGAATCGTGATATATCCGAGATACTGTTATCTATAAGGTATCTCGCAACCTGTATCCGCCTGTACTGAGCCATAGGAGGCATGGGGTGCTCTGACATGGGGGAATTCACCTCAGGGAAGAATGAAAAGAGGTGTGTACTACCACCCATATCCTTTGCCCTCTGGATTGCCTCACACATCTCTTTTTCTGTCTCGCCCATGCCTGTCATTAAATGAGACCCTGCATTGCCTTTGCCAAAAATCTTGATAGCGTCAGAGAGGCACTGCCAGTATCTTTCCCATTCATGAGGGCCGTTAACACCCTTACCCCTGTATTTATCAAACAGCTCTTTTGTGGCAAGGTCTATGGCAACGCCTATCTTGTCTGCGCCTGCGGTTTTAAAATCGGCAAGATCTTCATGTCCTAATATTGTGGGTGATACAAGAAGGGACACAGGTATATCAAATGAAGAGCGCAATCTTTTGCATATCAACCTTGTATCTTTTACCGACCGGCTGTTTGTCAGCATGGAGATACATATCCTTTTAACCCTCTCCTGCCTTTTTGATATCTCCCCGATAATTTCATCCAGGCGGTACTCCGGCCATGTGACCCTTATAAAGCTCTTTTTTGTAGATGCCCCGGGCCTGTTATTGCTTAACCCGCAGTAGGCGCACCTGGCAGCGCACCCCTCATCATATGTGAGCAGCAGGTTAATGCAATAGAGCCTCGCATTCCGGTAAAACAGTCCCTGCTTAAAGCCAAGGGTCATGGCTGCCGCAAGGCTCATCCTCAAATATTCCGGGCTCTCCTTTTTATCTGTTTCCATGTCTGTTTATCTTATAAAACATCTCCTTTTGATTCTTACCCGGGGTATAAACCTATTCTTGGCCGCAAATCAAGTAGAAATGGCACAAAGTATAATCTTGTCCAAAGACAAAAAATCTACTAAAACCATACCAGCGGTTTGGAACCATAAAGATTTAGGTATTTTACTCTAAAGTGTTTTTAGAGTGGGTTTTATATGTTAAGGATCATTTCTAAAAAAGAGGGGCTAACATGAGGCGATACTATTTAAGCTTAATTATATATTCCATTTTTCCGGTGATCTTATTTTCATGCACTGAGAAGAGGGAGGCAGGTGAGCAAAAGGCCTATCAATTTACATTCCAGAATCCAGACCTCCCAATCGAAACCAGGATCAATGACCTCCTTAACCGGATGACCCTTGATGAAAAGGTCTCACAGCTTACAAATACCTCTCCGGCTGTTGAGAGGCTGGGGATACCTGCCTATGAATGGTGGAATGAGGCGCTGCATGGCGTTGCAAGGGCAGGCAATGCCACGGTATTTCCCCAGGCCATTGGCCTTGCAGCCACATGGAATACAGAGCTTATACATGAGGTCGCTGATGTGATATCCACAGAGGCCAGGGCAAAACACCACGAGGCATTCAGAAATGGTGATCATGGAAGGTACAAGGGGCTTACATTCTGGTCCCCCAATATAAACATATTCCGCGACCCGAGATGGGGAAGAGGGCAGGAGACCTATGGCGAAGACCCCTATCTTACCTCGCGTATAGGTGTTGAATTTGTAAAGGGACTTCAGGGAGATGACCCGAAATTTATGAAGGCTGCTGCCTGCGCAAAACATTTTGCCGTACACAGCGGGCCAGAGCACCTCAGGCACGAGTTTGATATAACAGTTAGTAAAAGGGATCTGTGGGAGACATACCTTCCTGCCTTCAAGGCGCTTGTTACAGAGGCAGAGGTAGAGGCGGTCATGTGCGCCTATAACCGGTATGAGGGGGATGCATGCTGCGGGAGCAACAGGCTTTTAAAGGATATCCTCAGGGAAAAATGGGGGTTTGATGGCCATATTGTCTCAGACTGCGGGGCCATAGAGGATATCTTTATGAACCACAAGATCGTTAAAACCGCCCCTGAGGCAGCAGCCATTGCCATTAAAAGCGGCACAGATGTCAGGTGCGGATGGGGTGAACCCGCTTTAAAGGATGCTGTTAAACAGGGCCTTGTAACAGAGGAAGAGATAAACACAGCCTTAAGGCGCTTATTAAATACCCGTTTCAAGCTTGGGATGTTTGACCCGCCAGAGACTGTTCCCTATGCGCAGATACCCTATGAAAAAAACAATGCCCCTGAACACACTGCCCTAGCGCTTGAAACCGCAAGGCAGTCAATAGTTCTTCTAAAAAATGCAAACTCCATCCTGCCTTTATCTAAACAGCTTAAAAAGGTTGCAGTTATTGGCCCGAATGCGGATGACTATGAGGTGCTGCTGGGTAATTACAATGGCACGCCAATAGAATATTCCACGGTTTTTACCGGCGTAAAAAAGGTGCTTCCCGCATCAGCAACAGTCACATATGCCCTGGGAGTTAACTATCTTGGCGAAAAATACCGGCTAAAGCCCATACCAGAGGAGGCATTTTCTGTAAATGACAAAAAGGGGATAAAGGCATCCTATTACTCCAACACGGAATTCAGCGGGGAGCCTTTCAGGGTTGTAACCGAACAGGGGATAAACAAGGAGTACTCATATGGCGCTCCCCTTAAGGGGATGCCGGTAGATAATTTCGCCATTCGGTTTGAGGGAAACATCAAACCGGATAAAACCGGAAAATACTATATTGGAATAACCGGTGATGACGGTTACAGGCTCTATCTTGAAGACAAGCCTGTTATTGACTCATGGTCAAGCAGGGGCAAGAAGACAACAGTATGTGAGGTGGAGCTTACAGCAGGCAAGCTTTATCCCTTTAAGCTTGAATATTATGACGGGAGCAACAATGCACAGGTGATGTTCGGGTGGCATGAACCTGGCTATGACCTCTTTGAAGAGGCAATGAAAACCGCCTCCGATGCGGATGCGATAATCTTTGCGGGCGGCATAACCCCGCGTCTAGAAGGGGAGGAGATGGGAGAGGATGTAAAGTTTGAGGGGTTTTATCGGGGCGACAGGACAAAGATATCTCTGCCTGTTGCCCAGACAGATATGCTGAAGGCCCTGATGAAACTCAATAAACCGGTTGTATTTGTGAACATGAGCGGGAGCGCAGTATCCTTTGTCTGGGAGCAAGAAAATGTCCCTGCCATAATACAGGCATGGTATCCGGGTCAGGCGGGCGGAGAGGCAATAGCAGATATCATATTCGGCAACTATAATCCATCGGGCCGACTGCCTGTCACCTTCTACAAATCAGAGGAACAGCTGCCCCCATATGAGGATTATTCAATGGCCGGTCGCACCTACAGGTATTTTGAGGGCGAAGCCCTCTATCCATTCGGCCACGGATTGAGCTATTCAACCTTTGAGTACTCAAATATCAGACTGGTATCGGGTGAGATAACCAAAGAGAGGGATGTCATCCTTTCTGTTGATCTAAAAAATAGATCAACCAGGGATGGAGCGGAGGTTGTTCAGGTTTATATAACAGATAACAGCGCCTCATTCCCAATACCCTTTAAATCCCTGAAGGCATTCAAAAGGGTGGAACTAAAGGCCGGTGAAAAGCGAAACATAACCTTTTCATTAAAGCCTGATGATTTTGCCCTGTATGATGATAATGCGCAGCGCATTATTGAGGCCGGGAATTTCACAGTTATGGTGGGGGGTAGTTCTGCATCTGGTATAACGGCAACAGTTACAGCAGGGGAAAAGATAATAATGAGTGAACGGGAATAATTAATTGCCCTAAAAAAGGAGACCCCCCGACCCGTAAAAAGCAGCGGGGGGTTATAGGAGAAAAGAGTATCAAACCCTCTGCCTTACTTATCGGCATAACCCGGGAAAACTTAAAGATCTTTTCTATTTTTTCTGGAAATAGTGTTAATCAATATTGTTATAAATTGATGTTAATTTAGGATTAATAAAAATGTGTACAAAAATATTTGACACCTTTTTGAGTTAGTCAGTCTTTAGCCTGCCTGATCCTCTTGAAGTGCACCTGGAGGGCCATGATAGCGGCAGGGGTCACCCCTGAAATCCTTGATGCCTGTCCAAGGTTGACTGGCCTGATTTTATGGAGTTTTTCCCTTACCTCCCTTGTCAGGCCATAAACCTCATCATAATTGATGTCAGAAGGTATAGCTGCCTCTTCCATGCGTTTGGATTTTTCAACATACTCCTGCTGGCGGTTGATATACCCTTCATACTTTATCCTTGTCTCAACCTCTTCATATATGACAGCGCTCTCATTTGCCAGTTCAGGGGCAAAGATAAAGAGGTCTTCATAAAAGAGCTCGCTTCTTCTCAAGAGCTGCGCAAGGGTTAAGGGATTTTTTATTGGCGATGTGCCCATATCCTTTAGTTTATCAAGAGTAGAGGCATCAGGCATGATCCTGATCTCATTAAGCCTCCTTTCAAGCCTCTCAATATGCGACATCTTATCAAGAAATTCCCTGTACACCTCTTCAGGCACTAGACCCAGCTCATAACCGATTTTTCTGAGCCTGGCATCCGCATTGTCTTCTCTTAAAAGCAGCCTGTACTCTGCCCTTGATGTAAACATGCGGTAGGGCTCCTTTGTGCCCTTTGTGACAAGGTCATCTATCAGCACACCCGTATAGGCCTCCCCCCTTGAAAGTATAAGAGGCTCCTCTCCCCTGATCTTTAATGCCGCATTAATACCTGCCAGCATACCCTGGGCTGCTGCCTCTTCATAACCTGATGTGCCGTTTATCTGGCCTGCATGGTACAGGTTTTTAATGAGTTTTGTCTCCTGTGTGGGTTTAAGCTGGATCGGATTCACATAGTCATACTCAATAGCATAACCGGGCCTTAATATCTCTGCCCTTTCAAGGCCGGGTATAGACCTGACCATCTGCTCCTGCACATCCACAGGCAGGCTTGTTGCCATACCGTTCGGATAGACCTCGTTTGTCTCAAGCCCTTCAGGTTCAAGAAATATCTGGTGCCTTTCTCTTTCGGCAAAGCGGACAACCTTGTCTTCTATAGAGGGGCAGTATCTTGCGCCAACACCCTCTATGATGCCGCTGTATAGGGGCGACTTATCAAGCCCGGCCCTGATGGCATCATGGGTCTTTTCATTTGTATAGGTTATGTAGCATGGGAGCTGGGGCAGCGTGATCTTGCTTGTAGTAAATGAAAAAGGCCTTATCTCTTTATCCCCATCCTGCCTTTCAAGGCCGGAATAGTCAATTGTGCGGCTGTTGAGCCTTGGTGTAGTGCCTGTCTTGAGCCTTCCTATCTCAAACCCCAGTTCAGCGAGATGCCTGGAAAGCCCCTCGGCTGCAGGGTCACCCATTCTGCCTGCAGGGAAGTGGTCAAGCCCCACATGTATCAATCCGCGGAGCGATGTGCCTGTGGTAAGGATTACGGCCTTTGATAAAAACCGCTCATGGATCATGGTCTCTACACCATACACAGTGCCATTATCCACAAGAAGTCGCTCCACCATTGCCTGCCTGATATCAAGGTTAACTTGTGCCTCCACAACAGATTTCATCCGTTTTCTGTAGAGGTCACGGTCATTCTGCGTCCTTGAGCCCTGTACCGCAACCCCCTTTCTGGTGTTAAGACGCCTGAACTGTATGGCAGTGGCATCGGTATTTTTTGCCATCTCCCCGCCAAGTGCATCTATCTCCTTAACCAGGTGCCCCTTTGCAAGGCCACCTATGGCAGGGTTGCAGCTCATGGCAGCAATATGGTCAAGGTTTACTGTAATAAGGAGGGTAGGATGGCCCATGCGGGAGGCAGCAAGTGCAGCCTCACAACCTGCGTGGCCTGCGCCGACAACAATGATGTCGTATTGTTTGCTATAGGTAGACATGGGTTTTAATTCAATATGCTCTACATGTTAAATCGGATTAATGGGAAATGGCACAGGGCAAGGAAAGCAGAGCGCCAAGCGCCCGGCGTCTCTCTATTACCCCTTGCGCTATGCGCCTTTTCCTTCAAACGGGTCACAGACCTCTATTGTCTGATCCCTCATGGGGCCCACAGAGATGATGGAGAAGGGCACCTTCATGATCTCTTCAAGCCTTCTTAAATATCTTTTTGCCTCTGCAGGAAGTTCATCAACGGCCCTTGCATTTGATATATCCCCTTTCCATCCTTTAAATTCTTCGTACACAGGGGTGCATCTTGCAAGCTCCTTGATGCTTGCAGGCATGTAATCTATCCTTTTGCCATCAAGCTCATATGCTACACAAGCCTTAATTGTATCAAGGCCTGTCAGCACATCAAGCTTTGTCATGCCTATGCTGGTAAACCCGTTATACCTTATGGAGTCCTTCATCATGACAAGGTCAAGCCAGCCGCATCTGCGACGTCTGCCTGTTGTTGCGCCAAATTCCGCACCCCTTTCCTGCAGATAGTTGCCTGTTTCATCCTTGAGTTCTGTAGTAAATGGGCCGGAGCCAACCCTTGTTGTATATGCCTTTACAATACCCAGGATATGATGAAGTTTATCAGGGCCAATACCCACACCTGCACAGGCTGCGCCTGATACAGGGTTTGATGATGTGACAAACGGATAGGTGCCGTGGTCAATATCAAGGTGTGTGCCCTGCGCCCCTTCAAAGAGTATTTTCCCATTTTTATCTGCGACTTTATCCACCAGGATAGAGACATTTGCTATATAGGGCTTAATTATCTTTGCCATTTCCATATATTTGCTGTATATGGGCTCAAATTCAAGTGCCGGTGCTCCATAGAACCTGGTCAGGAGAAAATTCTTTTCCTTGAGGTTGGCGCGTATCTTATCTGCCAGTATCTCGGGATCAAGGAGGTCAATGGCCCTTACCCCGCGCCTTCCGGCCTTGTCCTCATAACAGGGGCCTATGCCGCGGCCTGTTGTGCCTATCTTGTCATCGCCCTTTGCCGTTTCGCTCGCAATATCGATTGCCTTGTGATAGGGCATTATAAGGTGCGCCTTCTGGCTTATGGAGAGATTTTCAGGTGAGACCTCTATCCCTTTTGATGTTAGCATCTTTATTTCGTCAAGGAGCACCTCAGGGTCTATCACCACACCGTTACCAATCAGGCATTTTTTTTCTTTATGAAGGATGCCTGAAGGAATCAGGTGGCATATGGTCTTTACGCCATTCACAACAAGTGTGTGACCTGCATTGTTTCCTCCCTGGAATCGCACCACCATATCCGCCCTTGATGCCAGCAGGTCAACAACCTTGCCTTTTCCTTCATCACCCCACTGTGCCCCAACTACCACAACATTTGACATATGTCTCTCCTGAAAATGATTTATTGCGCTTTATACTGAAGCATCTCCCGGTAATCTGTTTCCTTTTTTACCGGCAGCAAGTTGCAGCCATAAAACCGCATGTTATACTAAAATTACCTGCCCCAAGTGTCAACCCTGATTAATTTTGAAACTGATTTTGTATAGGATCAGTGAATATCTTTTCACTTGACTGAATATATGGTGTCTGTTAGACAATCTGGGCACTTTCCAAAAAGGGGTAGTAAAATGACAAAGGAAAAATCAAGAAAAGAGCTGTTATCAACTAATGATGAGTTTGTGACCTTCTCTGCCCGGATGCTTGTCCTTGCAAGGGAGCATAAAAAACAGATGGAGATCGCTGGTTATTGTATCCTTGCTATCATTATTCTGTTTACAGCCGGAAATATGTATCTGAAAAACCGTAACTCAAGGGCCCAGGAGGCCTATAACCGTGCATATTATGCATTATCAGGCAATATCAGCCCTGAAAAAAAACAGGAAATCTATGCAAAATCCAGGGAAGAGTTCGGGAAGGTGCTTGCGGAATTTAAAATGTCAAAGGTCGCACCTCTTACCATTCCTCAGATGGCCCACATAGATTTTATTGAAAAAAGATATGATGATGCCATCAAAAAATACCAGGATTACCTGGATAAAAAACCTTCTGAACCCTATTACTCATATGCCCTGCTGGCGCTTTCCACATGCTACGAAGAAAAGGGTGACTATGATATGGCCATCAGCACCCTTGAAAAGATAAAAGATAAGGAAGGCTATTCAAAAGAGCAGGCAATGCTTGGCCTTGCAAGGATATACAGGCTTAAAAAGGATACAGCAAAATCAAATGAGATACTTAAGGATTTTATAGAAAAATTTCCCTCTTCCCCATCTATAGCAGTGGCAAAGGCCACTATAACATCCTGAGATTATTAAACCTACAATAATTTTAAAAGGGCATGGCTTTCATGCCCTTTCTTTTTTTGGAGTCTAATTCTTGAAAGAGTGGAGATTGCTTGATACCGGCCATATGACCGCTAGCCAGAATATGGCCATGGACGACACACTCCTTGAACTAAAGGGGGAACGAAGAACCCCGGATACCATACGTTTTTTACAGTTTTCACCCCCTTCTGTGCTTGTAGGATTTCATCAGGCAGTTAATGAGGAGATACGTGAATCATACTGCCATGAAAATGGTATAGAGATAAACAGACGCATCACAGGCGGAGGGGCGATCTTTTTTGATGAAAACCAGATAGGCTGGGAGATCATATGTGACAAGGATTTCTTCAACATGGAGGTGCCAAACCAGCGTCTTTTCAGGATGCTGTGTGAACCGGTAGTAAAGGCGCTCTTGCACATGGGTCTTAATGCCTCATTTCGCCCCAGGAATGATATAGAGATAAACGGCAGAAAGATATCAGGCACAGGCGGGACAGAGTCTGACAGGGCATTCTTTTTTCAGGGCACTATGCTTGTAGACTTTGATGTGGATACCATGCTTAAAAGCCTGAAGATTCCTGTTGAAAAACTCAAGGCAAAGGAGATCGACTCAGTAAAGGAGCGGGTTACCTGCCTGAACTGGGAGCTTGGTCACACACCCTCATCCGAAGAGATCAAAAGGGCCATTATCAAAGGCTTTGAGGAATGCCTTGATATTAAACTAGTGCCAGCAGGGCTCACAGGGGAGGAACAAGCCATTTTCAAAGAAAAGGTTAAATATTATTCATCCCCTGAATGGATAGAGAGGGTAAAACCAAAACCATTCAGCAAGGAGGTCTTGCAGGCAGCAAACAAGGTTGAACACGGCCTTGTGCGCTTTACCATTGCTGTGGACAGGGCACGGAACAGGATTCAGGATATCTATATAACAGGCGATTTTCTCTCATTTCCTGTGAGGGCGCTGTATGATCTTGAGTCAGCGCTCAGGGGCAAACCCTTTTCCCGTGACAGGCTTTTTAATATTGTAAGCAGCTTTTTTAGAGAAGGCCGCATAACCATACCCGGTATCAGCCCTGAGGAATTTTTTAAACCCCTTGAGATAGCCATTCAAAAGGCAGCCATAGGCGCTGAATATGGTATTCCCCTGGAGGTGTGCAACCAGATATCGGTCACAAACGGCTCCTTCAAGGATGTAGTAGCGGCAGGGCCCGCTGTATTGTTACTTCCTTACTGTGCGAAAAAGCTTGTCTGTCACCTTCGTTATACCAAGGAATGCCTCCGGTGCGGCGCATGCACTGTTGGCGAAGCATGGGGCCTTGGATGGAAAAGAAAAATGGATGTGCGATGTGTCAGCAGCTTTGAGGACCTTTTATCCGAACTTGAGAGGCTCAAGCAGCTCAATGAAAAGGCATTTATAGGCTGCTGCTGCCAGCCCTTTTTTACAAAGCATGTGGATGATTTTGAAAAGGCGGGCGTTCCGGGAATACTCCTTAATATTGATAACACCACCTGCTATGAACTGGATCAGGCAAAGGAGGCATATCAAGGTGATTTTAACAGCCAGACCAATATAAATATCCCGCTGCTTGAAACAGTCCTTGATGTTGTAGATAAATACAGGGCCAGAGGGGCAGCATGAAGGAGGAGAGGTGCGATATCCTTATTGTCGGGGCCGGACCAGCGGGTAGCTGTGCCGCACAGACTGCGGCTCAAACAGGTGCCAATGTACTAATGATAGAGAGGAAGCGGGTAATTGGCGAGCCTGTTCGATGCGCAGAGTTTATCCCGAAACAGCTTCTGAAAGAACTGGATTGTAAACGGAAATTTATTGTCCAGCATGTAAAGAGTATGAAGAGTATCCTGCCTGATAATACCATGATAGAAACCCCTGCACCTGGCCTTATGATAAACAGAAATATTTTTGACCAGGCACTGGCTCAAAAGGCAAAAGATGCCGGGGCTAAAATATGGAAAGAAGCCAGGGTGCTTGAACATGACAACCGCTGTGTGATGGCAATGAAGAAAAATGAACATATCCGGATAAAGGCAGATGTTATTATCGGTGCAGACGGGCCACATACAAGGGTTGGCAGATGGATAGGGTCAACAAACAGGAACCTTATCCCCGCTGTGCAGGCAAGGGTTGCTTTGATAGAACCAACAGATAGCACAGAGGTTTATTTTGATAAAAGATATTTTGGCGGTTATGCATGGCTCTTTCCAAAGGGCGATGTTGCCAATGTGGGGCTTGGCATTAAACAGGGAACAAACCCGGACGATATCCGAAAATTACTTAACTACTTTTTGACAAAATTAAAGGAGCGGAACAGGATAACAGGTGAGGCAACTGGGTACAATGCTGGATGGATACCTGCTGAGTTCCCGAGAAAGATTGTAAAAGATAATATTATGCTGGCTGGGGATGCCGCAGGGCAGACCCATCCCATAACAGGTGCTGGGGTGGCCCAGGCTGTAATATGCGGCCATATGGCAGGAGAACACGCCGCAGAGGCATTAAAAAAAGGTGACCTCAATATACTTAAAAGGTATGAAGAGGAGTGGATGGACCTTTACGGTGAGAGCCAGCAAAGGGCATATAAAAGAAGAGAGTTGATGGAAAACAATTGGGATACTCTGGACAATATAATTAAAAAATGCTGGGTTACCTTTAAGGAGTATTATAAAGATTGACAGAGCTTAATGACAGGTTAAAACAGTCAAGAGAACTATCATGGAAGAGGTTCGGGAAAAAGATCACCATGTATCTCCCCGGCATGTTCTCCCTTGACGGCATAAGGGGCGATTACCCTGCCATCTCCATCACCGGTAAAAAATGTTCGCTTCAGTGCGACCACTGCAAGGGACAGCTTTTAAGAGCCATGCCTCCTGCTGTCACCCCTGAAGCTCTGGTAGAAAAGGCGATAGAATACGAAAAGAAAGGCTGCCCTGGTATCCTCATTACAGGCGGGTGTGACCGGGAAGGCAGGCTCCCCTGGAAAAGGTTTCTTCCAGCGCTACATGAAATAAAACAAAAAACAAACCTGTTTGTCTCAGCACACAGCGGCATACTTGATGCTGAGACCGCAAAGGGTTTTAAAGAGGCAGGGGTTGACCAGGCATTGATGGATGTGATCGGTGATGACTCGACATATCAGAACATATGCCATGTTAAGCACGGCGTTTCAAAGATATATGAAACAATAAAACAGCTTGCGGATGAAGGCATAGATTTTATTCCCCATATTATATGCGGGCTTGAGCATGGCAATATCAGGTATGAAGAAAAGGCCCTTGAAGCTGTATCAGCCTATAAGCCGCGGCAGCTGGTGATCATATCACTTATGCCCCTGCCTAAAACCCCGCTCTGGGGCAAAACAGCTCCAACAGCCGAAGAGATTGCAGAGATAATCATTAAGGCCAGATTAATGATGCCTGATACCATATTGAGCCTTGGCTGTGCACGCCAGAGGGGAGATATTAAGAAGGAGCTGCTCGCCATAGATGCAGGCATAAACCGGATAGCTATCCCTTCGGAAGAGGCCATAAAACATGCAAAGGCCTATGGCCTTGATATAAAATATCAGAAAACCTGCTGCTCTGTCTCATTGCCGTTTGAGAGAGAAGGCTGGTGAAAATAACAGGAGAACAAGGGAGAGGCCGATCAGCTAGATCAGATTGATCCGTCTCAGATTTCATTTTTGACCGAAAGGCCAATAGTATTGCCGCTTCAAGCGTACTTGCTATTTCTCCTTTGCAGGCCTTTTACATTGCCAGTTATCTTTATCCTTCAGCTCTCCGTTCCCTTTATATTCTGCATATTGCGGATATGGGCACAGGGGGCGAGTCAGGCCATCCTTGCCAAACCCCATAATCTGATCCGGCGCAACACCCTTTTCTACCCATTTCTCAAGGGTTCCGATAGAGTCGATCATGTTAACGCCAGGGCCACCGCCACAGTGCCCCATGCCTGGCGCAAGGAATAGACGTATCCAGTCACCCTGATCTGTGCCCATTTTTTCTAACACCCTCTCATAATACCATATGGTTGTTTCAGGGGTAATGCCCGTGTCCATCCATCCGTGGGTAAGGAGCAGTTTTCCTCCGCTGGCCTTGAATCTGCTCAGATCAGGGTCAACCGCATCGACAAAACCAAGGGCCTTGTCAATAAGCGGCATGTCGCGGTCAAGATCGAATTTGCGCCAGTCCAGGTTCGGATCATTAAATGCAATTCGGACAATATCAAACAGAACTCCCGGCCCCTGCTCAGATGCTAGCTGTGGAGGTATTGGATTGCCAGGTGCCTGGCCGGAGAAGATCATCTCTCCTTTTGAATTTCTTACGCCATTATAATATGTCTCAACAGTTTTCAGTTGCTCTGCTGTCAGGCACCCATTATCATCCTTGTTATCGACGCAAAGGAGCTTTGAAAAATCTACGCTGCATTGATGAGGGTTGTTAAGAAACCCCTCTTTGAGGGTGTCACACCTGTTCATGACCATCTTATTCACTAGTGCTGCCTTCTCCTCTGTAAGGGTGCGTTCAGGGTGGCGGTACAGGTCAACCATTTGAGCAACAGAGGCTGTCCACATGTGGATGTGGCGGTTGGCGCAGGAGCCCGCAATAATCCCATCGTAATCATCAGGGTATCTCTGTGCCTCCATCAGGGCCTGACGGCCTCCTGTTGAGCACCCTTTAAAATAGGCATATTTTTCATCCTGTCCGTAATAAGCCCTTACGATCTCTTTGGCCTTTACAGTCATCTCATGTGTTGAACGGTAGGCAAAGTCAATCATCTTTTCAGGGTGACCAATGGCCCATTCCCCGCCCTCTCCCTGGTGGCCTGTGTCAGTGCCGGCAGTGGCGTAACCGAGCCTTAAGGCCTCAGGCATATCAAACATCATGCCCTGAATAGAGCCGGCAAAAAATCCATTCCCTGTGCCCATGAATTTCCCATTCCAGTTTTCCGCTGGCAGCCAGAGCTCCATTTTGATCATTGAATCGGTTGTGGGTGTGAGATCAATCTGAACCCTGCAATGGGCAGGGAGATCAGGCTGTGATATTTCATTCCGGGGGCCTCCGCCAAAACCTGTATTTTTTGGGGCAGCTCCTTTTGGAACTATAAATGCATTCGTAATTGAGGCATTATCAAGCTTTAATTTTTTAAGCCCCTCACAGGACGATGCTGCCAGAGCAGAACCTGAAAACATTAAAACAGTAATATTTATAAGACTTGTAACTATAAGTGGAAAAGCAAATCGTATAAACATGGTGGCGGGCCTTCCTTAACAACCAATATTTTTTACCCAGCATTCAAAATCAGCCTTCATTTTTGCCCAGTCAAGTGGCGCAATAATATTTTATGTTAATGCGATTTTAATATAAAGACCATTCAATTCCAGGGTTGTTAAATAGTATTAGATTAAAGCGTATTAATCAAGCTAATCAGTGTGGCAGGGCTATATTTAGAGGCTTCTTGTTAAGCAGGCCAGATCAGGATCTTTTGTATCATCAGGAAACAATATCAGGCAATTATATCCAGTATGGTACCCAGCATCTGATCCTTAGTTTTTATTACAGACAGGTTCGCCTCAAACCCCTTCTGGTCTATCATCATGCCAGGGATCTCCTCCGCCAGTTCCACATTTGAGGGCTGAGCCTCTGTAACAGCGTCAGCGCCAGAGGAGGCAAGAGGTTCTATTTCCAGCCCGACCTTGCTGATCTCGGCTATTACATCGCCGTTTTCACCTTCAACATATTGGGCCCGGCTTTTTTTGAAGTTCTCTGAGTCTGCATTGGCAATATTATTGGCCTTTACATTAAGGCCTGTTGCATAGGCGTTAAGGGCAGATATGGTGTTACCTGTTAAGGATATCATTTTTGCCTCCTTTTATAACCAAAGGGTTTGCCCCGGTTATTCCAAATGAGATGCCTTCGATCTAATATCGGCATAATATTTGCCTTTCTTTAACACTTTTTCAGTGTTGCCTGATCTCTGGCAATAATTTAAGGGAAACGGCTGTTTTTCTTCATGGTTTTAGAAAGAAATCTTTTTACAAAAGGCAATAATATATGGTACTTAATTAAAAAACTGCTATCCTTCAGGTTTCAGGCGATAATGAAATGAAAAAGGGCAACAACTGGGATGATCACTATACAAAAAGGGCAAAGGAGGAAAACTGGCTTGCCCGCTCAGTGTACAAGCTTGAAGAGATTGACATAAGGCATAGACTGATTAAAAATGGCGCCCGGGTGATGGACCTGGGTTGTTATCCTGGTTCATGGTCGCAATATGTGCTTGAAAGGGTGGGGAAAAATGGAGAGGTTATAGGCATTGATATAGAAATCCCCAAAAGGATATCAGCGCCTAATTTCAGATTCATCAGGGGAGATGCGCTTGGTCTGGAGCCTGAGGCGCTCTTTAGGGAGACAGGAGAAATCGACCTCCTTCTAAGTGATATGGCGCCCAATACAACCGGAAATAATATCACCGATTGCGCCCGCTCCCTTGCGCTTGCAGGGAGGGCGCTTGATATAGCAGTGAGGCTTCTCAAAAAGGATCATGATTTTTTATGCAAGGTCTTTGAAGGAGAGGATTTTAAATATTTTAAAGAGAGAGTTACAGAATATTTCGGGCAGGTAAGGCTCATACGGCCATTGGCTGTAAGAAAAAGAAGCCGTGAAATCTATCTGCTCGGGAAAAAAAGGTTATAATAACAGTCATTTTAGGAGGCAACTGATGTCCGGACATTCAAAATGGAGTACAATTAAACATAAAAAGGGTGCAGCTGATGCAAAGAAGGGGAGGATATTTACCCGTCTTATCAAGGAGATTACTGTAGCTGCAAAGATGGGGGGTGGTGACCCCGATAGCAACCCCAGGCTCAGATCAGCTATACTTGCTGCCAAGTCGGAAAATATGCCAAAGGATAATATTGAGAGGGCGATCAAGAAAGGCACTGGGGAGCTTGAGGGTGTAAATTATGAAGAGATGACATATGAGGGGTATGGCCCAGGCGGTGTTGCAATGCTTGTTGCATGCCTTACGGATAATAAAAACCGGACTGTTGCTGAAATAAAATATATATTTGACCGTCATGGCGGCAGCCTGGGCGAGCCAGGGTGTGTTGCATGGAAGTTTGATAAAAAGGGTGTCATCAGTTTTGACAAGGACAAGGCAGACGAGGAGAGGCTTATGGAGATTGCCCTGGATGCAGGGGCAGAGGATGTTAAGGAAGAGGATGATGGATTTGAGGTCCTAACCGCTCCCAACGATTTTGAAACGGTTAAAAAGGCATTTGACGACGCAAAGCTGGAATACAGCAGCGCCGAGATAAGCATGATTCCCCAGATGACAGTAAGGCTTGAGGGCAAAAAGGCGGAGCAGATGATCAACCTTATGGAGGCCCTTGAAGAGAACGATGATGTAAACAATGTGTATGCTAACTTTGATATCCCTGATGAGGTCATGGAGGCCATAGGCTGATGCTGGTGTTGGGGGTTGATCCTGGCTCCATAACCACCGGATACGGCATTGTAAGGAAAAGGAATAACCTTTTTACCTGCATCACCTCCGGGGCAATTGAGTCACCAGGCAATATCCCATTTTACGATCGGATCTTTAAGATATTTGAGAAGATGGTCGAGCTTATGGAGCTTTACAAACCTGACGAAATGGCCATAGAGGATGTCTTTTTTGCAAAGAACGTAAAAAGCAGCCTGAAGCTTGGCCATGCAAGGGGTGCAGCCCTTATTGCCGCGGTTAAGTGTAATGTGAAGATATATGAGTACACCCCCCTTGAGATAAAACAGTCGGTTGTAGGGTATGGCAGGGCAACAAAGGAGCAGGTCAGTTCCATGGTAAGGATGATCCTGAACCTCCCCTCAATAAAGAGGGCAGATACCACCGATGCCCTTGCAGCGGCAATATGCCACCTTAACTGGACAAGATATGAGAAGAAGATATGATAGCTCATCTGAAAGGCACTCTGTTAACCAAGGCAACCGACTCTGTTATCATAGATATTAATGGTGTGGGCTATGAGGTCTTTGTCCCCCTTTCCACCTTTTACACACTGCCGGACGAACAGGGCCATGAAATAAGCCTGCACATCCACACCCATGTCAGGGAAGACGCATTTCTCTTATATGGTTTTAAGACCATCCTTGAAAAGAGGATATTCAGGTTGCTCATATCTGTTTCAGGCATAGGGCCAAAGCTTGGGATGAATATCCTCTCAGGCATAGGGCCTGACGCCCTGCTAACGGCAATTGCTCAGGGCGATGTGGTGAAGCTGCAATCTATCCCCGGTGTCGGGAAAAAGACAGCCGAGAGAATCGCACTTGAACTCAAGGATAAGGCAAAGCTGATAAGGCCTGATACTGCTGACATACCCCAGGCCAGGATAGCCTCCCATGAAGCGAGACTGCTCATGGATGATGCGATCTCAGCGCTTGTGAATCTGGGTTACTCCCTTAAGTCCGCTGAAAAGGCGGTTGAAAAGGTATTGGCCGGGCCTGGCGAAAAGAGCCTTGAAATGGTAATCACCGAGGCGTTGAGAGTGCTGGTTTAGTATTTATTAGAACGGATCGATATGGAAAATGATGATCAGAGAATAATAGACCCTGAACTGCATGACGATGAGATACCTGCAGAGACCAGTCTAAGGCCTACCTGTTTTGATGAATACATAGGCCAGACAGAGGTGAAGCGGAACCTAAAGGTATTCATTGAGGCAGCCAAGGCCCGATCCGAGGCGCTTGATCATGTGCTGTTTCATGGTTCTCCAGGGCTTGGCAAGACCTCTCTTGCAAATGTTATAGCCATTGAGCTTGGCGTAAATTTTATCAGCACCTCCGGCCCGGTAATAGAACGGCCCGGTGACCTTGCTGCCATTCTCACAAGCCTTCAGCCCAGGGATGTGCTCTTTATTGATGAAATCCACAGGCTGAACCATGTTGTGGAGGAGATACTTTACCCGGCAATGGAGGATTTCCAGCTTGATCTCATAATCGGTCAGGGGCCGTCAGCCCGCACCATGAAGATACCCCTTAAACCATTCACCCTGGTTGGTGCAACAACCCGTACAGGGCTCTTAACCCCTCCATTAAGAGACAGGTTCGGGGTGATCCAGCGTGTAGAATTTTATTCTGATGAGGACCTGAAAAAGATAGTCACGAGATCAGCCGCAATCCTTGATATCCCTGTCCAGGATGATGGAGCAATGGAGATCGCCCGCAGGTCAAGGGGCACGCCGAGGGTGGCTAACCGCATATTGAGAAGGGTAAGGGATTTTGCCCAGATTGATGGTGATGGCGTGATAACAAAAAAGATAGCCATGCACGCCCTTGACATGCTTGACGTGGATGAACTTGGCCTTGACAAGATGGACAGAAACATCATGCTTACAATAATCAACAATTATGATGGCGGCCCCATAGGCCTTGACACCCTTGCAGCAGCAGTCTGTGAGGAAAAGGACACCATAGAGGATGTGTATGAACCCTTTCTGATACAGAAGGGTTTTATTAAAAGGACACCCAGGGGGAGAGTAGCAACAAGACCGGCCTACAGCCATTTCAAACTGGAATATAAAGGCGATAAGGAAGAGGCGCAGAAAAGGCTTTTTTAATGGGCAGCAGAGGTTGTGATTGATGTTTGGATTTGAGGTCAACCCGGAAAAAATTGAGAGGGCAGACCTTGTTGTAGGGATCCCATCCTGTAATGAGGCAGATACCATTGCCTATCCTGCAATTCAGGCAAGTCTTGGGATAAAGAGATATTTTCCTGATAATAAGGCGGTCATCATCAACTGTGACAATAATTCCCCTGACAATACTAAAGAGGCATTCCTTAGCGCCCAGACTGATGTACCAAAGATATATATCTCCACCCCTAAAGGGGTTAAAGGGAAGGGAAATAATTTTTTTAACCTTTTCAAAAAGGTTAAAGAGCTTAGGGCAGAGGCAGTGCTGGTGGTGGATGCAGACCTTAAAAGCATGACCCCCGAATGGATCAAATGCATGGGAGAACCGCTGTTTAAAGGGTTTTCTTTTGTCACACCTCTCTATGTAAGACACAAATATGACGGAACCATAACAAACAGCATTGCATATCCCCTTTCAAGGGCGCTGTACGGTAAAAGGGTGCGCCAGCCCATTGGAGGGGATTTTGGATTCAGCGGAGAGATGGCCAGGATCTACCTTGAAACCGATATACGTAATGATGCAGTAGCCTTTTTTGGGGTTGATATCTGGATGAGCACCATTGCCATGAATCAAAAGGTCAGGCTATGCCAGTCTTTTATAGGCAGGCCCAAGGAACACCGGAACAAAGACCTGCTTTCAACCGTTTATCCAATGTTCAGACAGGAGGTCGGCACAATCTTTTCACTAATGAAAAGGCTGGATCATAACTGGTGCAGGGTTAAAAACAGTAAACCCACTGCCATAAACGGTTTTGGTTCATGGGAAACGGAGTTGCCTCCAAAGGTGGATATAGACCCGGTAAGCCTGCTGAACTGTTTTCATGACGGGTTCAGGGAATATGATGAGGTATGGAAAAGGACACTTTCACCGGATATCCTCGGGAAGCTTAATGAAATAAGGGGGATGACAACTGGCGATTTTGCCTTCCCTGTAGAACTCTGGGCAAGGGTGCTGTATGACTGGGCCGTTTCATACAGGGATTCGGATAATCCTGACCGGTTGATGGATGCCCTTGTTCCCCTCTACTTTGCCAAGACATTATCATTTATAAAAAAGACCGAAAAGATGACCACACAGCAGACAGAGGCGGCCATAGAAGAAGAGTGCATGGTCTTTGAGTCTGTAAAACCATATCTTGTAGGGAAGTGGGAAAAAAGATAATAGGGGCGCTAGGCCCAGGGCACTAGGCGCAGGTTGAAAAAACAAAAGATATAAGAAGATACATCCATCGTCGCATAAAGATATGACAGAGAAGAAGCTCAGGGAGCAAGGAAAAGATTAAATCTAAAGGCATTAACCTCTTGTGCCCTGCGCCCTGAGCCTTGCGCCAACTTATAACCCCAGTAACTATTTACACCCGAAAACCTGACCTTTTGTTTCCTTATCTGATAAACATTAACCTCACATCCATAACATTTGTGTTGGTTGGGCCTGTGATGAGCAGATCCCCGCTCTTTTTCAGGTAATGGTATGAATCATTATTTGCAAGATATTCTGAAGCGCTTCTCCCTGCAGCATCCCCTCTCTTTATGGTAAGTGGATCAACTATTGCCCCTGCTGCATCTGTGGGTCCGTCATTGCCGTCTGTCCCTCCGCTTAAAATAACAACCCTCTCAGGCATGTCACATATATCCATCGCAGCAGCCAGGCAGAACTCCTGGTTTCTGCCCCCCTTCCCGTTTCCTCTGATTGTTACTGTTGTCTCTCCCCCGGAAATGATAGCGCATGGAGGCGCAATGGGCCTTCCTCTCTTTATGATCTCACGGGCAATTGCAGTGTGCACACCTGCAACATCCCTTGTTTCGCCCCGGATCATGGAGGAGAGAATAAGGGTCTTATATCCGAGCCTTTTGGCCTCCATCTCAGCCGCTTCAAGGGCAATCATGTTGCTTCCAACAATAATATTGGATACCCTTGTGAAGATGGCGTCGCCATGTTTCGGTGTATCCTCTATTCTTTTTTCAAGACCCGCCTTCAGGTGATCCCTGACTGTTTGAGGGATAAGATCATCAAGCCTGTATTTTGTCACCGTATCCCAGGCATCCTTGAAGGTGCTGTTATCAGGTACAAATGGGCCTGAGGCAATTACGTCCATTCTATCGCCTACAACATCTGAAAGCATAAGGTTGATGGTAGTGGCTGGAAAGGCAGCCCTTGCCATCTGGCCGCCCTTGGTTAAAGATATGTGCTTTCTTATACAGTTAATTTCATCAATGTTTGCCCCGCAATCCAGCACCATTTGAGTGATCTTCTGTTTGTCTTGGAGGGATATCCCTTCAACCGGGAGAGGCAAAAGGGCGGAACCGCCTCCTGAAATAACAGAAAAGACAAGGTCCCTCTCCCCTGCCTTTATTAGAATATCCATTATCATTCTTGCCCCTGCCCTGCCCTTTTCATCCGGCACAGGGTGCCCCGCCTCTATAATGCCGGTATATAATAACTTCCTGGTAAATCCACATTTGACAACAATCAAACCCTCACTAATCCTGTTTCCAAGCAACTCCTCAAGGGCAGCCGCCATAGGGGCGGATGCCTTTCCCCCGCCCACAACAAATATTCTGTCAAATTTATCAAGGTCAATTTTGTATCTTTCCCCGACAGCAGAGAGAGTAAGGATATTTTCTGAAAGGTTCAGCGCCCTCTTTACCGCATCATATGGGTTAACGCTATCAATTGCAGCCTTAAAGCATCTTAAGGCGTCTGACCTGATCTTTTCCAGTATCTTGTAATCTCTCTTTTCCATAAAAGCCCTGTTGATGGTGTAAGCAGCGGATGAAAATGGTTGTAAA